>JBJUHT010000240.1:0-20471 GCA_046070105.1 Dolichospermum sp. | reverse complement strand
GGGGAGGGGGTTGGGGGTGGGGTGATCTTGTACCTCATAACATTGGTAAGTGCTGTATCTTTATTTTCTCTGCGTTTATCTGTAGTGGTTAGTCAAAAATCATTCTTACCCATCAGATATAATTGCTATATGCTAGTATTTCGTGAAACAGAGACTAAAGGTAGAGGTATATTTGCCCAGGAAGATTTTGCTAAAGGAGATTTAATTGAAAGAGCCGCTGTAATTGTTATTCCTAAACAGCAAGTTAAGTTAATTACTAAAACTGTGTTATTAAATTATTATTTTAGTTGGCATGGAGAAAGCGGAGCAATAGGTTTAGGTTTTGCTTCTCTTTTTAATCATTCTTATCATCCCAATGCCGTTTATATTAAGAATTTTGCTAAAAATATCATTGATATTATTGCTTATAAATATATTAGGAAAGATCAGGAAATTACGATTAATTATAATGGACAGGTTGATGATATTTCTCCTGTGTGGTTTGATGTGGAGGAATAAGGTTCACGCAGAGGCGCACAGCAACCGTCTGGGAATAAATTCCCAGTCTCATAACAAAAGCCGGCTCAAGCCGACTATGTTTTTATGACGCTTTGCCAAAATTTCATCTTTAGTCAGCTTTAGCTTACTTTTGCTATTAGCCTCAGAATGAATTCTGAGGCGGATCGTATTTGTGGCAATATTAAATAGAATAATAAATAGAGTGTATTTATGGCTTTGTGGAGACTTTATTATCATCTGGTTTGGGCAACAAAAGAGCGTCAGCCGCTAATTACCAGCGAACGTGAAGGGAAACTTTACGGTTACATTATTAGCAAAGCTGATGAACTTGATACTATTATTCATGCTATTGACGGCATAGAAAATCATATTCATTTAGTCGCTTCTATCCCTCCCAAAATCTCCATTTCTGATTTTGTGCAAAAAATTAAAGGCAGTAGCACCTATTATATTAATCATTTATCTCCTGGAGAATATACGTTTGGTTGGCAAAGAGGATATGGGGTTTTTTCACTGGGGAGAAAACAACTGGAACAAGCGGTTATTTATGTGAAAAATCAAAAGGATCATCATTTGAATAGCACAACAATTGCATCTTTGGAAGAACATAATCAAGATGATGATGCTCCCACAAAATTTTATCTTTCGCAACCGACTGGGAATGAATTTTCAGTCTCATAATGAAAGCAACCGCCTGGGAATGAATTCCCAGTCTGATAACGAAAGTCGGCTCAAGCCGACTATATTTTTACGATGCTCTCCCAAAATTTCATCTTTAGTCAGCTTTAGCTTACTTTTGCTATTAGCCTCAGAATTCATTCTGAGGCGGATAGTATTTATGGGAATATTAAATAGGAAAATATTTAATAAAGTAGGTTGGGTTGACGCAAGGAAACTCAACACTTACCCGGTTGGCGTTGGGTTAAGCGGAGCGCAACCCAAATTACAATTATTGTTTTTATGGGTGGGAATTACCCACCCTATAAATCTATAAACTTACACCATGCTTTTGGGAAATTTCCACAAGTCGCTCATATTGATGTTGTGATGCTTTCGCTAAAATTGCATCAGCTTCTTCTGGATTAGTACCATCTTTAGGAATTAAATACTTAACATAAAGAGAAACAAAATCAACCACCGCAGCTAAACCTGTTAATTCGTGTTTATCGGCTTGTTGTCCAGCAATTACAGCCACTAGACCGGCTCTAATTGGGTCAGGTCTAACTTTCATAAATTGGTCAATTAACTGTTTTACATAATCTGGTGTTTCCAGATTTTTCAACTTACTTTGATCAGGTTTAAATTCTAATCCTGCGGCTGTTGACTGCTCCAACATACACCATTCTATAAATTCTTGCAGTACAGCATCAGGAAGCTTAGAAAGATATTGATGTAGTTCTAAATTAGACACAATTAGTTACCAATTTTAGTAAATTTGTCATTGATAATTGATAATTCATAATATAATAATTAGGAATTACCAATTATTCATTAAAATCCAGACTAACCCACTGATCTGGGAACTTTTGTACTGCAAATAACAATTATAAGATATACACAAAAATGCAAAAAAAGACACAAAGATAGAAAATTTCTCTCCCTCTCTGTGCCTCTGCGTGAGACATAAATTAAGCCGTTCTAAACCGTGCCAATTCTTCCCCAGTTTTTGCGTCATGGGCGTGAACAGTACACACTAAACATGAATCAAAAGAACGGGCTACATGACCCACTTCTACCGGGTCTTTAGGGTCTTGAATTGGTGTTCCTATTAATGCTTTTTCAATTGGTCCTAGTTCTCCCGCACCGTCACGAGGTCCGATATTCCAAGTACCGGGAGCGATAACTTGGTATTGTTTAATTTTGCCTTTTTCTATTTCTAACCAGTGACATAATGCACCCCTAGCTGCTTCCGTTGCACCCCAACCTTTACCATCTTTTTCTTCGGGTTTAATATACCAAGAATCGTTTAATTTGAACTCCCTTAAACACCGTTCAGCTTGACGATATAATTTGACTATTTCATGAACTCTTCCTAATTGTCTAACATGAACACTTGCGCCTCCCATTTTCTTAAATGTATCCAGAATAAATGGGTCATAATGTTGCCAAGATTCCCCATGATTTCCGCCCGCAACTAATTGACGCGCTAGGGGTCCTGCTTCTAAACGTCCTAAGTCTTGGTGGAGGACTGCACTTGACCAAGAATATGCCCCATTAAAGTCTTTTTGATTGTGATTAATTGGGTTTGTAGTGCGATCGCTTGGATGCCAATTTTCTGTACCCTCATCATACCAAGAATGGGTTAAATTCTCTCGAGTAAATGCCTGATTCATCAAGCTATGACTATCAGTGAAGCTATCATAAACACCGCTTTTCATAATCACAGCAGCGTTACGTCCTTCAATAGTGGGTTTATTGTATTTATCCTCATGGGGAATATAACCCCAGGTCACATATTTACCCACACCCGCACCATATCTATCCAAACCGATATCTAACCCCATTCTCCAATATAAACCTAAGTCAGATTCTCGATGTTTAATATCTTCATTTAACCAGTTTTGAAAGTCTTCATAAGATTGAATTTCTTCATATCTTTCTAATGAACAGCCTAACCAAACTGGTTCTAACCAATTAGTGCGGAAATATTCTAAAATCCCCCAGGCGCGGGTAATATCAGTTAAGGTGGGAGCGCACATTACTCCACCAGGCACCATATAACTGCTGTGCGGCCATTGTCCCCCTAATAAAGCGTAAATTTCTACAGGTTTTCCAGAAATGGTAATACCGATTTCATAGGATTTACCTGTGAAAGCAGCAAAGCGCCGACAAGCTTCATCATAAAAGTGACTACGGCGATAATTTTTATTAGTTAAATCAATGGCAAATAGTCCATAAAAATAGCGAGGAATACTTTGAATTGTTTCGACAATTTGCCCTAAGTTTCTCGCCAAAATTGCATTTCTAGGAACTTCTGTTCCCCAAGCTGTATCTAAAGCCCAAGAGGCAGAACTGAGGTGAGAACCACCACAAATTCCACAAATTCTAGGGGTAACAATTAAGCCGGCTTGGGGATCTTTTCCGCGTAAAATTATTTCAAAACCACGAAAAAGTTCGGCATGAGTCCAAGCATTTGTTACATATCCATTTTCGATTTCGACACGCACATCTAAATCACCCTCGACTCTACCAACGGGTGAAATATCTAAGGTTTGAATTGGCATATTTTTCCTTTGTTAGTTGTTCGTTGTTGGTTGTCAGTTGTCAGTTGTTCGTTGTCAGTTGTTCGTTGTCAGTTGTTCGTTGTCAGTTGTCAGTTGTCAGTTGTTCGTTGTTAGTTGTCAGTTGTTAGTTGTCAGTTGTCAGTTGTCAGTTGTCAGTTGTCAGTTGTTCGTTGTTCGTTGTCAGTTGTCAGTTGTTCGTTGTCAGTTGTTCGTTGTCAGTTGTCAGTTGTTAGTTGTCAGTGGTCAGTGGTCAGTGGTCAGTTGTTAGTGGTCAGTTGTTGGTTGTTAGTTGTCAGTTGTCAGTGGTCAGTGGTCAGTGGTCAGTTGTTAGTTGTCAGTTGTCAGTTGTTAGTTGTCAGTTGTTAGTGGTTAGTGGTTAGTGGTCAGTTGTTAGTTGTCAGCTGTCAGTGGTCATTTGTCAGTGGTCAGTTGTTAGTTGTTAGTTGTTAGTTACCAATTACCAATTACCCATTACCAATTACCAATTACCAATTACCAATTACCCATTACCCATTACCAATTACCCATTACCAATTACCCATTACCCATTACCAATTACCCATTACCAATTACCCATTACCAATTACCCATTACCCATTACCCATTACCAATTACCCATTACCCATTACCAATTTCATCAAGATCATATACACTGTTTTTTTAAACTCAACCATCATCTCAGTAATATAAACAAATGGAACAAAATCGTCAGTCAACCGTAATCATTACAGGTGCTTCTTCGGGAGTAGGTTTACAAGCAGCAAAGGCTCTCGCTAATAGAGGACAATGGCACGTTATTATGGCTTGTCGTGATTTAATCAAAGCTGAAAAAGCTGCTAAAAGCGTGGAAATGCCTGCAAATAGCTACACACTCATGCACATTGATTTAGGCTCTTTAGAAAGCGTTCGGCAGTTTGTTAACAATTTTAGGGCTACTGGTAGAAGTTTAGAGGCTTTAGTTTGCAATGCTGCTATTTATATGCCTTTAATTAAAGAACCTTTATTTTCTCCTGAAGGATATGAATTAACTGTCACTACAAATCACTTGGGACATTTCCTACTCTGTAATCTTATGTTATCAGATTTGCAAAAGTCATCTGCTACTGATAAAAGATTAGTCATTCTAGGAACTGTTACCCATAACCCAGATGAATTGGGTGGTAAAATTCCCCCTCGTCCAGATTTGGGTAATTTTGAGGGTTTTGCAGCAGGTTTTCAAGACCCAATTACAATGATTAATGGGAAGAAGTTTGAACCAGTTAAGGCTTATAAGGATAGTAAGGTATGCAATGTTCTGACTATGCGTGAATTACATAACCGTTTTCATGAAAAAACTGGCATTACTTTTAGTTCTCTCTATCCTGGTTGTGTAGCTACAACCGCTTTGTTTCGTAATCATTATCCTCAGTTTCAAAAACTTTTCCCTCTGTTCCAAAAATATATTACTGGAGGATTTGTTTCTGAGGAGTTATCAGGAGAGCGTGTTGCTATGGTAGTTGCTGACTCTGAATACAAACAATCTGGTATTTATTGGAGTTGGGGAAATCGTCAAAAGAAGGATAGAACATCTTTTGTACAAAAAGTTTCTCCCCAAGCACGAGATGACGAAAAGGGTAAACTAATGTGGGAACTTAGCGCTCGGTTGGTTGGCTTAGAAAAAATATCTCAAAAGTCACAGTCTCTTGTTTAATTCTTTGTTCATAATTGATAATTGATAATTTAAAGTTGTCAATTGTCAATTATTTATTATCCAATAATACTGTATTGCTCTACATTATTACTGCATTGCCTTACATTATTACTGTATTGCTCTACATTCTTTCCTTTTATATTGAATAATAAAGGGGAAAGGATTTAGTTTCTTTAGGTTTGACATAAACTTTTTCTTGCGGTTCTAAATTTAATTCATCAAACCGTTCTCGTGTTAAATGGGCTGTCATCATTTGTCCATCATCTAAGGTTAATTCTACTTGAATTTCCCAACCTAAATGAATGATTCTACTGACTGTAGCTGGTACTGTTGTGCCATTAGCAACTGTTTCAATGATGATATCTTGAGGACGCAAAAATGTTTCTGAATGTGTTGACTCAAATCCACTACTTTGGAAAATTTTAGCAGAACTGGGTAATACATTCACAGGACCGATAAAACTCATGACAAATGCGGAAGCAGGATGATCATAAATTTCTGCGGGTGTTCCTACTTGTTCAACTTTACCTTTATTCATGACTACAAGTTCATCAGCAACTTCCATTGCTTCTTCCTGATCATGAGTAACAAAAACTGTGGTAACATGAACCTCGTCATGCAGACGACGTAACCAAGCTCGTAGGTCTTTACGGACTTTAGCATCAAGTGCGCCAAAAGGTTCATCTAATAATAGTACATTGGGTTCTACAGCCAATGCTCTAGCTAAAGCTACCCGTTGTCTTTGTCCCCCAGACAATTGCGAAGGATAGCGATCGCCTAATCCGCTTAATTGTACTAATTCCAGTAGCTGTTCAACTTTACCTTGAATTTTCTTTTGCGGAGCTTTGCGAATTTCCAAACCAAAAGCGATATTTTTACGAACAGTTAAATGTTTAAATAGAGCATAATGTTGAAAGACAAAGCCAATATTACGTTCTTGCACACTTTGATAAGTAGCATCTTTCCCTGTCAGAATAATTTTACCTGTATCCGGCATTTCCAAACCAGAGATCAACCGCAATAAAGTAGATTTACCAGATCCAGATGGACCGAGTAAAGCTACGAGAGAACCACTTTGAATTTCCAGATTTACCTGTGCAACGGCCTGGAAACTACCGAATTGTTTAGAGACATTTTCTACTACTATACCCACGGATACTACACCTCTGCAAATAATCTACGGTTTTTAAGTAGGAATACCGTACTTCACTTATATCATAAATATTTGCCGTGTTGCGATTAAGATTTGAAAATGAAAAGATTTTGCTGCTATAATATTTTGGTAAAAATTACACTTTCTAAGTGAGAATTAATGGGTTTCAGCACGCTCTAATTATTTGGTTGAGTTTATTTACGAAATATTAAATTTATGCTTGGTTGGCTGCTGCTGTCACTGAGCATCTTATGTGATTCATTTATTGGTATATACTTAGTCACTGTTGTCAATTGTATCGGAGTTATTTTAGTGATGCGATTGGGAGTTAGGGAAATGTCAACTATCTTTTTCACAGTCTTGAGCGACAGATGGAGAAAATTGTTATGCCTTATAGTAAATTTACTTTGAGTAAAGCTGTAGATGATTTTCAACTTTCAATTGTTGAAGGCGATCGCTTTCTACCAGAGATTTCCCCATTTAATCCGAGTCCTTTGCTTCAAGATACCTTGAAAGAAACCCTACCTTGGGCAGTTGCAGTAGGTAGTGAAAAAGCGCGTTCTGAAGGCATTATCAATCCCGTTTTACTAGAAGTCAAACGTCAACTTCATGGACAAATTAGCGTCTTTTCCGGCGAAGAGTTCAACGTACAGCCAGAGGTTGATTTGACGGGTTTTGTTGATTTTCTGATTAGTCGCTCTCCAGAGCAATTGTATATTAAAGCCCCGGCTGTGGTTTTGGTGGAAGCGAAGAAAGAAGACCTGAAACCAGGACTGGGACAATGTTTAGCCGAAATGGTAGCAGCACAACGCTTTAATCAACAGAAGCAGCAGCCGATTTCCACAATTTACGGAACGGTGACAAGTGGTACGGTTTGGCGGTTTCTTCAACTAGAAGGACAAACTGTAACCATTGACTTGAATGATTATTCACTACCACCAGTGGATCAAATTTTGGGCTTTCTGATTTGGATGGCTCAGAATGGTTGAAGCGTTGGGGTTGTTGGCTCAGGAGGTGTCATCTGATTTATCTTGTGTTCAATTTTCCGTAGATTTTGGTTCATTTACAGCAAATTGTCATCAAACCCGGAACAAGAACCCCACCCCCAACCCCCTCCAATATCAAAAGTTTATCCTTTTCTTCTCCCCGCTGGGGGGGGGAATGAGGGAGGTGCGAGGAGGGGGCTAAGATATAGCTTATATGTATGATTGGAAATGGCTGTAAATAATATAAGTAGGTGAGCGGAAAAAAACCGACATCAGTAACGAAAAGTAAAGTTGCCCAAAACCTGTTCCCTGTTCCCTGTTCCCTGTTCCCTGTTCCCTGTTCCCTTGTCATAACGACAATTTTTAACGCCAACCTACTTACTACACTGCTAAATTGATCTTGTTATTGATCTGGATCTGATCTCCTCACCAAATTACCATAAAATAATGAGCGGGGTATCTCCAAAGATTGAGGAAAATGAGATGAGTTTATTAAAAGATCAGGTAGCAATTGTCACTGGTGCATCACGAGGAATTGGCAGAGCGATCGCTTTACAATTAGCCTTTGAAGGTGCAAAAGTAGTTGTTAACTACGCTAGTTCTAGCACAGCAGCAGATCAAGTGGTAGCAGAAATTACCGCAGCCGGAGGTGAAGCAGTTGCTATTCAAGGAGATGTTTCTCAAGAAAATCAAGTAGATACACTGATAAAAACCACCTTAGAAAAATTCCAGCGGGTGGATATCCTAGTTAATAACGCTGGCATTACTCGTGACACACTGCTGCTAAGAATGAAATTAGAAGAATGGCAAGCGGTGATAGACACTAATTTAACTGGTGTATTTTTATGTACAAAAGCAGTCAGTAAAATTATGTTAAAACAACGGTCAGGGCGGATTATTAATATTGCTTCCGTAGCTGGACAAATGGGCAATCCTGGACAAGCCAATTACAGTGCTGCCAAAGCAGGTGTGATTGGTTTTACCAAAACCGTAGCCAAAGAACTTTCTTCCCGTGGAATTACTGTAAATGCCGTTGCTCCAGGTTTTATTACTACTGATATGACCAGTGATATTAAAGCCGAAGGAATCTTACAATATATTCCCCTGGGGCGTTTTGGTCAACCGGAAGAAATTGCTGGCATGGTAAGATTTTTAGCATCTGATCCCGCAGCAGCTTATATTACTGGACAGGTATTTAATGTTGATGGTGGCATGGTGATGTAGTTTGATCATACTAAAATACACAGATCCCTGACCTCTTTGAGAAGTTAGGTAGCTATGCTTATGATCATTTGCATTGATTGTTGAGTATCCTTTGCCAAACAGTAAAGCCTAACAGCAAGATAATACCAGCAGCAGTAGCCAGGATCACAGATAAAGTCATTTTTTGGACTTTCATAGCCAGCAAATTACAGACCAAAGTAATAGACCATAAGATAAAAGCCGCATTGCGTTGGGATAGTCCCCAAGCCAGCAAACGGTGGTGCAGGTGATCCTTACCAGGTGTACTCAAGGGGTTTTTTCCGGCCATAATTCGGCGTATAAATACTTGAGTAGTGTCAATAACTGGTAACAGTAAAAATAAAACTGTAGGTATGAGGGCGTAAATGGTATTGAGTTGGAGTTTACCCAAGATGCTAGTTGCTGCTAAAACATAACCAAAAAAGTATGCTCCAGCATCACCCATAATAATGCGTGAGGGGTAAAAATTATGGCGTAAAAAGCCCAAGGCTGCCCCTCCCAAAGCCGCGAGAACTAAAGTAGCAGCAGCACGATTATCAAATTGGGCGGAAACTCCTAATAAACTAATAGCAGTAATAAAACTGATACCACCTGCTAAACCATCCATACCGTCCATGAGATTAATAGCATTCGTGATTCCTACTACCCACAGTACAGTTAAGGCCATGGATAAGAGAGAATCAACAGGTGTACCAAAGGCAACTTTAATGCTGATACCGTTACCAACTAACAAAAGTGCCGTCGTTACCTGAGCCCATAACCGCACAGAGGGAGGTAGACCAAATTGGTCATCAATAAAGCCCACCAGAACTAAAATAGAACCACCCAGGAGAATGGTTAAGACTTGAGCTAAAACCCCCTGAATTTCAATTGGCCGCAAAAGACCAGCTAACACCAAAGCTGCAATTACACCCGCGTAGATTGCCAAACCACCGGCATTAGGTAAAGGTTCTTGATTTAGTCGTCGGGCATTGGGTTGGTCTGCCCAACCTACCTCTAAGGCGAATTTGCGAATTGTGGGAATTAAAAACCAGGTGACACCTGAAGCTAATAGAAATGTAAACACTACAGCTAACCAGCCGGACCCGCTAGGTTTAGCAATGCCAAGGGATATCAGGAAGTTTTCTAGATTCATTTGCTCCCAAGACAATGATGGGTTTTATAGTTAAATATTAGTATCAACTGTTAATGGTAATGTATTTTGGGATTTTGATACTGCATCTAAATTGTGAAATAAGAAATAAATTATGAAAAGGGATTAGCACTCTTGGTCAGTGAGTGCTAAATTATCTAAAGGAAGTATAGAGAAATAAAAAATGGCCAAGGTTATTGCATTTAAGGAAGAATCACGGCGTGCTTTAGAAAAGGGTATCAACACCCTAGCGGATGCGGTGAAGATCACTTTAGGTCCAAAAGGACGGAACGTTCTATTAGAGAAAAAATTTGGTATTCCCCAAATTGTCAATGATGGCATCACCGTTGCCAAAGAAATTGAATTAGAAGATCCTTTAGAAAATACAGGTGCTAGATTAATTCAGGAAGTAGCATCAAAAACTAAGGATATAGCTGGTGATGGCACTACTACTGCCACAGTTCTAGCACAAGCCTTGATTAAGGAAGGTTTAAAGAATGTTGCTGCGGGAACAAATCCCATGAGTTTGAAACGGGGTATTGATAAAACCGTTGAGGGATTGGTAGCAGAAATTGCTAAAATTGCTAAACCTGTGGAAGGAAGTGCGATCGCTCAAGTGGCCACGGTTTCTGCTGGTAATGATGCTGAAGTTGGCAATATGCTGGCATTGGCCATGGAGAAAGTCACCAAAGATGGTGTCATTACTGTAGAAGAATCTAAATCCCTGACTACTGAACTAGAGGTAGTGGAAGGGATGCAAATTGATAGGGGTTATATTTCTCCCTACTTCATCACCAACAACGAACGGATGACGGTAGAATTTGAAAATGCCCGCATCCTGATTACTGATAAGAAAATCAGCAGCATTCAAGATTTAGTACCTATTTTAGAAAAAGTTGCTCGTTTGGGTCAACCTTTACTAATTATTGCTGAAGATGTAGATGGTGATGCTTTAGCAACTCTGGTTGTGAATAAATCTCGTGGTGTGTTGGCTGTAGCTGCTATTAAAGCCCCTGGTTTTGGCGATCGCCGTAAGGCTATGCTAGAGGATATTGCTATTCTCAGCGATGGACAATTAATTTCTGAGGAAATTGGTTTAAGTTTAGATACTGCTACTTTGGAAATGTTGGGAACAGCGCAAAAAATCAACATTGACAAGGAAAACACCACAATTGTCGCCGGTAGTTCTGTCAAACCAGAAATCCAAAAACGCATTGCTCAAATTCGCAAACAGTTGGCAGAAACTGATTCCGATTATGATACGGAAAAACTGCAAGAACGCATTGCTAAGTTAGCTGGTGGTATTGCTGTCATTAAAGTTGGTGCAGCCACGGAAACCGAACTCAAGGACAGAAAACTCCGAATTGAGGACGCACTTAATGCCACTAAAGCAGCGGTAGAAGAAGGTATTGTTCCCGGTGGTGGTACAACATTGATTCATCTATCTACCAAGGTAGAGGAAATTAAAGCCAGACTCTCCCCTGAAGAAAGAATTGGTGCTGATATTGTCAAAAAAGCCTTAGAAGCACCCCTGCGACAAATTGCAGACAATGCTGGAGTAGAGGGTTCTGTAATTGTCTCCAGAGTTCGGGAAACTGACTTAAATATTGGCTATAACGTAGCGACAGGGGAATTTGAAGACTTAATTGCTGTTGGTATTATTGATCCTGCTAAAGTCGTTCGTTCCGCTTTACAAAATGCTGCTTCTATTGCCGGTATGGTACTCACCACTGAAGCTATTATCGCCGAAAAACCTGAAAAACAACTCCCAGTCCCTGATGCTGGTATGGGCGGTATGGGCGGTATGGGCGGTATGGGTGGTATGGGTATGTTCTAATTTACCACTTTACCCAAGCCCTAATTTATGATTTACCCACCCCTCAAGACTCTAGGGGTGGTTTTTTTACCTGATTTTTTGGATATTATATCATGTCCGGTTGAACACTTACAGCGTTTTCCGCTCTAATGAGGTAAAAATTTGAATCATGAAACTCTTGTGGTGCGGGCATCTTGCCCGCTAGATATGTACTTCATAACACCGGAAAGTGCTATATCATATCTGTTGAGGCTGGTAATGGGTAATTGGTAATGGGTAATTGGTAATGGGTAATAACTCTACCACCTCGACTGTCCCCCGTCCCCTGTTCCCTTTTCCCTGTTCCCTTGTCATAACGACAATTTATTTGAGTGATTAAACAATTTGCAAAACAACCAATGTCATATCATCCGTATTTTTTCTATCAGTACCGATAAATTTCTCAACTTGATCAAATAGGTATTCAACAATTTCTTGAGAACTATTACAATACTTACAAGCTGTTCTAAAGGATGTAATAAAATTATCTTCATCAAAGCGATCGCCCCCAGCGGCCGCCGCATCAGTCAAACCATCAGTATAATAAATAACTATATCCCCAACTTCTAACTGAGCTTGAGCGTCTTCATATTCACTATTAGCATCTAAACCAATTAACATACCCCAGGTATCTAAACGGGTAACGGTTCTTGTTGTTGCGTGCCACCATAAAGGCGGGTTGTGGGCTGCATTACTATAAGACAAAATCCGTGTTTGCGGGTCATATTCTGAATAAAACATAGTTACAAAGCGATGGGAATTTTCTAAATCTGCATACATAACACGATTCAAATTTTGCAAAATTCCCGCTGGAGTGTTACCATGTAGTACCTCACCCCTTAACATTCCCCGTAACATAGTCATAATTAAACCTGCGGGGACCCCTTTACCCATAACGTCTCCAATTACCAAACCCCAACTAGCATTTTCTGATACGATACGTGGCGTAGCTGTAGCTTGTTGTGAATTTGTTTTAGTGGGAATAAAATCATAATAATCACCACCGACGCGATTAGCTGGTTTACAACGTGCTGCTATAGACAAGCCAGGAATGTTAGGACATTGACGCGGTAAAAGTCGGCGTTGAATTTCCGCACCAATTTCTAATTCTTGGTCTAAACGTTCTTTTTTTCTTAATTCTACAGCTAGTTCATCATTTTCAATAGCAATTCCTGTTTGATCTGCTACTAAACGTACTAATTTCTGTCTGGTTTCTGTCCAACTATATTCAGGATCACGACTGAGAACATAAAGCCAACCTCTTTCTGTATGCTTAACTAAAATAGCTGTACCAAAAATTTGCACATCTGTACCCAAATAACGGTGCATTTGCTCATCTAAAATACCTGTAGATGTAGTTGGGGGAACAGAATGATTTAAAAAGGTAATTTGACTACTAGCAGTTTCTAGGGCTTTTCTAATATTTTTTCTTTGTTTACTATCTTGCCAATGTAATTGTTCTAATCTAATTTGTCCATTGGGTTGATAAAGAAAAAGTGCGCTACCTTCTCCATCTGTCACTTTTGTGGCCATAAGAGGAATCAATTCTAAGAACTGATTTAAATTATGAAAGCTTCTGAGAGCAAATCCTAAAGAACCCAACAAGTCTTGTATTTTATTTTGTTCTCGATTTAGTCTGGCCACGAGTTCCTTTAGCGCCACCACAGGAGTGACATCTGTGGTGGCAGTGTTATTAATATCAGTAGAATGAGGGGAAAATTGTGACACAGGTTAACGTTGCAATTGATAATAGCAAATTTGTGGTTATTTCTCAATACTCTTTTTTGCTTAATTGTTAAACTAATTATGTGGGCTGAGATTCGTTATTTTAGCAAGAGTAGAATTAGAGTAGAACAGAATTTTTTGTGTTTGATGATTAATCTGCTAATTTTGTCAAAAATATGTCAGTCTTAATCAGAGGTTGACAATTCTTGCATAACTGAATTAGTCATTTCTATATCTTGAGAAGGATAAATTCTATCATCTTGATCATCAATTAAATTACCTTTATTCTTGATAGGCTAGATATTTAGTAATCATTAAACTAAAAACCACATAGATTTATAATCAGTTAAGTAGGTTGGCGTTAAAAATTGTCGTTATGACAAGGGAACTCTTAACTAGGAACAGGGAACAGGTTTTCGGCAACTTTACTTTTTGTTACTTATGTTGGTTTTTTTCCGTTCACCTACTTAATTGATTATTGTCGGCTAGTTGGCTTTTTGCGAAAAACAGAGTTTCCATCCGCTTCTAACCTATATACCACAAATTTTGGCAATATTTCCGCAGATAGATTTCTTTGATAGAAAAATTCTCTTTTTTACCTAAATACGTAACTAATTACACAGTTTAAGGAACTTAATATATATCTGTAGACAAGGCACTGTCACCTGCTATACTAAAATATCCCGTAGATTAAAGACTCAAGCATAAGTCAATTAAACTTAATTTAACTGACTTATACTCAACGGAGTTCAATTATATCATTTGTACATTTTAAATCAAAGCAATATTAACCGCTTAATAAAGCTTCTACAAATTCATAACTGGAAAAGGGACGTAAATCTTCAATTCCTTCCCCAGCACCAATAAAACGAATAGGTAAGCCTAACTGCTGAACAACAGCCAAGGCTACACCTCCTCTGGCTGTTCCGTCTAATTTAGTTAAAACAACGCCGCTAAGTTGGGCTGCTTGGGAAAATACTTCCGCTTGTCGCAGTCCATTTTGTCCTAAAGTAGCATCAAGAACTAAAAGAGATTCAACATGGGTATTAGGAGCTTTTTTGGTGATAATTTTGCGGATTTTACTGAGTTCCTCCATCAAATTTTTCTTATTTTGCAGTCTTCCAGCGGTATCTATTAATAATAGTTCGGTTTCCCTAGCCTGAGCAGCAGTTATCGCATCAAATACCACGGCTGCTGGGTCAGTGTTTTTACCTGGATTAGAGATAACTTCTACACCGCTTCTATTCCCCCAAACTTTAACCTGCTCCACCGCCGCCGCCCGGAATGTATCAGCTGCACCAATTAAACATTTATAACCAGATTTCTGTGCTAGGTGAGAAATTTTACCGATGGTTGTAGTTTTACCAGCCCCATTCACTCCAGTAATTAACCAAATTGTCAGAGTATCTTTTTCTGGAGCAAACCTAGATTTTACATGATTTTGCAAGGGTGCATCTAGCATATCCCTAAGAATTTCTTTCAGATAGGCTATTGCTTGTTCTGGTGGGGTTACTTCAGCGAGTAATTTTTTTTGTAGCGCATTAATAATATATTCCGTTGCTTCTACACCTACATCAGCTTGTAAAAGTAGGGATTCAATTTCATTTACAGCATCTTGATTGAGCGGACCTTGTCCAACAATTAATTTTATCTGGTTAAGAATATTTCGTCGGGTTTTGTCTAAACCTTGACGCAGTTTTTTCAACCAAGTAATCTCTTCTAAGGAAATATCTTCCGCTTTTCTGCCTTGGGCGGCTAAAACCTCTGCTGACCATCTAAAACCATCATCAAATACTAATTCGGGAATTGTTACTTCTGTTTCTGTGGTTGTTGTCAGTATTTCTGGAATTTCGGTTTCTATGGAACTAGCAATCAATTTCTCCTGTTTAGCTTGTCTTTCCGCCGCCGCCCGTTCTAAAAAAGATAAATTAGCTACTTCTGGTTGTAATTCGTTAACAATATTTTCGGTAATTTCTACTGCATTTTCAGTCAGTGTAATTACTTCCTCTGTAGCTACTATTTTTTCAGAAATAGTATCTTCTGCAACAGTTACAGGTTCTGTTGTTTCTACTTGTTGTTTTTCTTGAATATTTTTATACGCAGCTTTAGCAAAAGCTAACAAATCCTCTGTATCTGGTACTACTGCTTCTTGAGTTGTTGAAGCAGCGGGAGTTTCTGTTTCGGTTTGAGGAGTATCAGCGGATTGAGTCTGGGGACGATTAAACCAATTAAAAGCCATTGTAGTTGATTTAGATAAGAATTTAATTAGGAAGCATGGAAGAATTTACAAGTCAAGTACCCATAAGAAAAAGCCCTAAAAAACTGATTATCACCAAAAAAAGATAAGTTTAAGCAGTTTTTTTCCGTTCACTAACTCGACGAAGAACGCCATTAATAAAACGGTGACCATCTTCTCCACTATAGCGTTTAGCTAATTCTACAGCTTCATTAATAGCGATACTATCAGGAACTTGCATGAATTGTATTTCTGCTGTAGCTATTTGTAGAATATCTCTGTCAATTTGGGCTAAACGAGTCACTTGCCAATCTACTAAAGCATGAGAGATAATATCCTCAATAGCTTGATGATTTTCATTGACCGTAATTATAATTGCTTTAGCGTAATTACGAACTTCCTTATCTTGATTAGCTAATTGAATCAATTCAGGAAAATCAACAGATGTACCTAATTGATTAATAGCGGTTTGTGTATAGGAAACAGCCTCCTTGAGCATAGTTCTAGCTGTATTTAAGTCAGCGGCTCTAGTTTCACTAGTCAATAGACGGTCATTACTGCGTTGCAGTTCTGCTGCGGCATTATTCAATGTATCCTTTACCTCTAATGTGAGGGTGCGTACTGCTCCCAAAACTAGTTTAGAGACTAATTGTTCGTCTGATAGGGCTTCTAGTTTTTTAGGGCTTATGGGTAACTGACTGAGACTTAGTAGCGCCAGTTCACGCGCTATTTGCTGAGGTTTACGACGTTGCATACAGTTGGGGAGATAAATGTGAATTTTTGCACAGACAAGTAACTAGCTTATCTATTTTCGCATCACTTTGCCAGATTGCCATTATTGTCTCATTTCTAGGGGTAATACTGTTGCCAGCATTGTCAGATCAGCTGTTTCTGTACTAGGAGCGACTATACCACCTGATACAATTATTTTAAAGGCATCTTCAACAGATATAGAAAGATTAATTACCTCTTCTTCTGGAACTATTGCATACCAGCCTGTTGTTGGGTTGGGGGTAGTGGGAACAAATATACTGATTACGGGTCGAGAGATATGATTTTGGATTTCATTACTAATTATTCCTGTCACAAAACCAATCGCCCAAATTCCTCGACGCGGATATTCTACTAATACTACACGGCGAAATTTACCATGAGAATCTTTCAGAAGTGTTTCTAGTAGTTGTTTTAGGGTTTTATATACCTGACCTGCTAAAGGAATGGCGTGTAATAACTGTTCACCTACATCCAATAACCACCTTCCAGCAATATTTCTAGCCATTAAACCAATCACCAGAATACTTAGTAGTGGCACGGCTAATCCAACTAATAAATTAAGTATATTTACTAAAATTGGGTTTAAACCATCAAAAGGATTAAGTTGTTTAGGAATTTGGGTAAGAAAGTTAATTACCCAAGTGGCGATAGTAATTGTTAACCAGATGGTGGTTGCTAGGGGAATTAACACCAACAAACCGGCAATTAGGTCATTTTTTAGGTCTTGTTTCAAACGTTCCATTACCGAACTCTGGTTCTCGCTGTTCAACTTTGTCAAACTGTTGTGATTATTTTCCATATCAGCCTAGTCACACTGGAAATATTAGAAACTGATTAGAGAAGTCTCAGTATCTGGAAATAGGTAATTTTTTATCCCTAGAAAACACTTTTTGTATCTGTCTCTAATGATAAAAAGTCACACTATCACTACAAAATTTAGCCATTTTTCGCTTAGACGTAAATATAAACATTCGTAAACGATTATGGCGGATTGTGAATTTTGAGAGTGTTACTTATCTTTGCAACCATTGTAAATGATTGTTGCAAATCTGAGAAATATTATAACAGGGAACAGGGAACAGGGGACAGGGGACAGGGGACAGGGAAGAGTCAACAGTGAGAAGATTTTAAATCTCAAACTTTGCGCCTGGGTGCGAAATATAATTAATCTTTCATTTCCAAAATACCAACTAAAATATGACCAATTTCTTCAAGATCATCAGGGATTCTCAAAAGGGTCATATCTTGGGTAATTTGTTGTTGTTGACGATCTAATTTACCAAAGCGCCAAATTTCTCCAGTGGTAACAGCACCATAAAACACAGATTTATTTTCTTCAATTTCCGATAAAGCAATTAACTCTACTGCGAGTTGAGTAAATCTTCTAGTTAAATCATCATTTTTGGCTTCAATAACTAACAAGCTTTGCTGAGAACGCAACAAATAATCTAGATTTCCTTTTAACCAATTATTCACATTAACTGTATACTCAATTTTTAGCTGACATTGACAATAAGTGATAACCTCCAATAAAAGGGGTGAAACTAGAGTTTCTCGTCTAGCAGTTTTATTATTCAAACTAACTAATGGTAAGAAAGAGGTGATTTTATTTTTGAGTTCTGCAATGTTCTTTAAAGGATTGGAAGTTTTAGGTAGAGTAATGGCTTTTTTAATAAATGAGTAACCTAACTCAGAGAGAATTTCCTCTATATCGTAAGGTAATTCAAAATAAGAGCGAAAGGTGTAAGATTGTCCTTCTTGAAGGATTTTTTGTTTAGTCATATAGCAGAGAATTTAATTTCTCAAACTCTTATTCTTTGTGCTTTTGTGTAACTTACATAAGTCCTGTTTCCATTACTTTTCGCACCAAATTTGCCAATTTATCCGCACTATCACGAACAGAGATTGCTTGAGCATTTTCCCCCATTTTTGCCAATTTTTCGGGATTTTGTAACAAATTTAAAACCTGATTTGTGAATATTTCCTGTGTCAAATCTGACTGTTGAAAAGATAACGCAGCACCAGCTTTAGTAAACACTTTTGCATTATAAGATTGATGATCTTCCGCTGCAAAGGGATAGGGAATTAAAATTGCCGGCTTACCACAAACTGCCAATTCTGTCAAGCTACCTGCACCAGAACGACTAATAGCTAAATTTGCTCTTCGCAACAAAGCTGCCATGTTGTCATAAAAAGGCAAAGCGATATATTGAGGATGTTGTAGACTGTTAATATCAGGATCATTATCACCTGTTAAATGGACTATATAAGCGCCCGCTTGAAACCAAGCCTGCGCGGACTGACGTACCAATTTATTTACAGCTACAGCCCCCTGACTACCACCAAAGACTACAATTAAAGGAACACCATCAGGAACAGATAAATCTAAGCTATTATTGCCTCCTTCGTGCAAAAATTGGGAACGGACTGGAGTACCCACAGAAAAAGTTTTAGATCGAGGTAAATATTGAGCCGTAACATCAAAACCTATAGCTACAGCATGACACCAAGGACCAAAAAAGCGGGTAACTTTTCCTGGTAAAGCGTTAGACTCATGGAAGACCACAGGTAAACCCAAAAAACGGGCAGCAATAACCGCAGGAGCTGCAATATAACCGCCTGTAGTGAAAACACCGTGGAATTTTCCTTGTTTAAGAATGCGTTTGACCTTTAAAATTGCAGCAATGAGTTTCACAAAAGTGCGGAGGGAACGAAGACTCAAACCCTGCTGAAAACCCTCAACAGCAATGGTATGTAAAGGATAGGTTTTTGGAACTAAGTGAGTTTCTAGACGGTTGGGTACACCTAACCATTCAATATTGTATTCTGGCAGTTTTTCTGCCAATGCGATCGCTGGAAACAAGTGTCCACCTGTACCACTAGCTGCTATAAGTAATTTAATTGGTGTATTTACCATTTCTGACCATACCATTTATCGTCCAGCTTCATTAAGATAAAACAAATTCTTGATTTTTGAACATCTCAGCCAAAACTTACCTATGACTATGACTAAAATTATGCCTTTATTAAAGAAAAGTAACAAAACAATACCCATGGATATTGTTTTTCTGTGTAGTTTACTAGCAATTAGTTTATCTAGTCCTGGGCAATTAACCCAAGCCAGTGAACCAGATAATGCACCTTCTACACTCACTAAAGTTTTAACAGAGATTGATACTGCTGCTAATCAAGGTAATGTTAAAGTTGTGATGCAATTTTACAGCCCTACATTTACTCATGGTGACGGTTTAAACCGTAAAGGCATGGAACAAGCCTTAACAGGACTGTGGAAGCGATATCCTAAATTACGTTATACTACAAAGCTACAATCTTGGAAATCTGAAGGTAATACAATTATTGCGGAAACTGTTACTAACATTAGCGGTTTACCTACTGGTAATAATAATTTAACGCTCCAGTCTACAATTAAATCACGTCAAAAAGTCACAGGTTTAAAAATTATTCGTCAAGATATTTTGTCAGAACGGACTCAAATAACTGCTGGTAGTAAACCACCCCAAGTAGAAATTAAATTACCACAAAGGGTAAAAGTTGGTGAAAAATATACTTTTGATGCTATTGTTCAAGAACCATTAGGTGAGGATTTTTTACTGGGAACAGCCATAGAAGAACCTATTCAAGCCAATAAATTTCTCAACCCCACAATTGCAAATTTACAGTTTCTCAGTGTGGGGGGACTTTTCAAAATCGGACGCGCACCCTCTACTCCTGGTACTCAGTGGATTTCCGCAGTTATTCGCAGGGGTGAAAATATGACTATTATTACTCAACGGTTACAAGTAGTTAAAAAGTAGTCAGTGGTTAGTTGTCAGTGGTCAGTGGTCAGTGGTTAGTTGTCAGTGGTCAGTGGTCAGTGGTTAGTGGTTAGTGGTTAGTGGTTAGTGGTCAGTGGTTAGTTGTCAGTGGTCAGTGGTCAGTGGTTAGTTGTCAGTGGT
>JBJUHT010000239.1:0-3436 GCA_046070105.1 Dolichospermum sp. | reverse complement strand
GCATTAGCACAGTGTCAAAAAAGCAATCTAGCTGAATGTGTTCAAAGATTGATAACTAAAAAATATGTTGCTAAATCAGTTTCCCAATCTAATGAACGTTACTTAGTTGATTTAGGTGACAGTGATACAAGATGGCTAGAGGGTAAAAGCTGGAGAGATAAAGGATGTAGCGCCCACACAGAAGGTCCATATAGAAGACAAAGTGACAATCGGCGCGAGTTTGGGGGTAGACGTTCCTACGAGTGGTTTAGACAGGGTTGGTGTTCACAACCACAAATAGAGTTGGAGCAAAATTACTCTGTTGATGAAGCAAAAACACTTTGTGAATTAGGTTTACAGCCAAAAGAATAATTAATATCGAGAAAATCTTACTCAGAGTAAATACTCATGAACACATTTCAAAAGTTGTTGATGACTACGACTGTCATCACCTCTGTATTAGCAGGAAATATCAACTTGGTACAAGCACAAAACAGATCAGAATTGCTTGTAGTTCATCAACTCCCAACTAACAGAGAAACTTTCAGAAAAGGTCAGACTATCTTAATTGCTCAATCTTCTCATCCACGTCAAACTTGTCAAAATCATTCCTCTAGGAAAACAGCTTACTCCAGTGGTTGGTCGGCGGGTTTTAATGGAGGTATATTCAACAATACATATGAAAATGAACGCAGTCGTAATTGTTATGATTGGGGTTACACGGATGGGAAAATTGAAAAGAATAAACTGGATATGCAAAAGATGCGTAATGACTCGTATATATATCGGATGTGCCTTTCTACTCGACTTTTAGATCCTAGTATTCAGTGTCAGCAACCTAATTATTAGACCTGTGCGAAAATTAAATATGCGTTCTCTAAAACCCTTGTAGAGACCTTCTATAGAACGTCTCTACAATAATTTCCACAAGATGTCTATTGATTCAGTGCATTACCGTGAATCAGTTATCTAAAGTCATCATCGCTGCTACAATGATAGGATCATTTAGTTTACTATGGTTAGTGGGCTGTTCCGCAAAATCTAGCAATAATATTAATTCTGATTTGCCTAGCAGTGACGTTTCAAGTTCACCCTCATTTCTGGGTTGCTGGTCAGGAGGACCACCTTATGATGGTGTGAGCCTTGTTCGTGCCACTTATGTGTTTGAATCGAACAACACTTATTCGGTAAAAACGGAAATACGTTCTCAGCACCTTAATCAAAATTTCAATTGGAAAGGGAGATGGGAACGTGATGGAGATTACATAGTTGCCGTCAGTGACGATGATGGCAAGGAAGTAGCATTTAAGATTCTTTCTGACTATGAATTAAACCAAGTTGGTCAAAACTTTAATTATTCTAGATGTTAAGAGTCATCTTTTATGCTTGAAATAAATTTTTACTTTATCCAGTGCAATTTAGTGCAATGAGACTCCTTTGTTAGCTGTATTTATCTTGGATTACATTATGTGGTACTTTATCGAAGACAATCAAAAAAGAGGAAGTTTCAGTCTTGAAGAGATGGAATCTTTAGCCAATCAAGGTGATATTAATGAAAATACCTTAGTTTGGAAAAAAGGTATGAAAGAATGGCAACCCCTGAGCCAAACTGAATTAAACGATATTCTACCAGAGAATGCACCTCCTCCCATTCCTGGCGAATCACCTCCCCCATTTCCGACTACTTATAGAAATATTCAAAAAGAAAGAGTTGAGGAAACAATTCCACACCAATCAGATATCTCAAGAGATAGTAGAATAAAGTTGCTCTATGCTGCGAAAGCTAGGATATGGGCGCACTGGCTATTTTGGCTTTTTATACCCTATATTGGGGGCATAATTAGCGTTGCAAAAACTAAAAGTTGGGAAGGTGATGAACCTCGTAATCAAGCAATTGGGTTATTAATGATTTCTATAATAATAACTATACTGCCACAAATTTTTGCTAACTGGTGGTTTAGTTTTCTGGCTTTTTTTAATGCAATTTACGGTGCATACAAAACCCAAGAACTTATAGAAAAGGCAAGAAATCAATTAAATATAAAAGACCCATTGCAAGCCGAAAAACAACTTTTAAACCATTTTTAGTTGCCTAGGGTGCGTTCCTTAATGTGGTTTCTACTGCTCCACCAATAGATTTTGGGGAAGACGCCATGCACATTGATTAAAACTGTGGGTTAAAGTGCGATCGCCGATCTTAATAAGCTACATTAACAACAATACTTAAACAAAGGGTTAAAAATGGTCAAATCAACTTTGTACACGACAGCAAAAGTCCTACCAGGAAATAGAATTGAAATTCAATCTCCAGATCTGACTGTAGGACAAACTGTTGAAGTAGTTATTTTGGTTGAAGAAGTTAGTTCTCATTCTTCTACCACCGAAAATATCTCTCCATCCTTAAAACAACGTCTTGCTTTTCTGAAGTTACCAATGACTGAACGGAGGAATATTCTCGAAAGTCAAGCTGATGTAATGCTCTCTCACTATGAACAAGATTCTGAATGGCAAGAGTTAATGGCAGGTGATATCATTGAGTATTAACCCTGATCTGCCAAAACGTGGAGAAATTTGGTTAGTCAACTTCGATCCTACTGTTGGTGCAGATTATTAATTCTTCTCCAAAATCCATGCTTTAATTATGAACAAGAAAATAAAAAACCAGGGGTAAAAATTACTATGAACAAGTTGAATCAATTATTGATTGGTGGAACAGCTATGGTTTCTATGCTTGGGTGGAATATGAATATAGCTCAAGCGCAACCTCTACCAGCATACTGCACTGGATCGGCAATTGGCGCGTTATTTGGTCTAGCGATAGGAGCTAATCCTACAGCAGCAGCAAACGCAATTCCCGCAGAATGTAGGCAAAATCAATATGCACCACAATCTCCGGCTTATCAAGATGATAAAAAACGGGTTGATGTTGACGCATATATTAGACAGCTAGACCTTCGCAATGAACAAATTAAACGTCGGAATGAATGGCTAACTGAACCTGATAATGTGCCTTTAAGTAGTGGACCAAATCCTTAAATTCATCTCCAAGTCGTAGATTGGGTTAACTAAAGGAAACCTAACACCATTCTTTGTTTTGTCGGTTGGGTAATATGATTTTTTTCTTGACCCCAACCTAACTCACTTTCAATTTTTCCTATCTATTAATTTGCAAAAACTATCTTTCAACTTTTAGTAATCAAGGACATCACCATGAAAAAGTTCCATAAATTGCTGATAGTTAGTAGCTTCATAGTTTCTACATTTGGGTGCAATATTCACAGCAGTCAAGCACAAAATAACCCAAAATTAATTGCTGCTTATAGTTCAACTAAGGGTGATAGTGATGTAGGAATAAAGCAAGACTGTATTTCGTTTTTTTATGACAGTGGAGATTTTCTAGAAAAATGCTCATCTTTCATTAACAGTGGTTACACCCGTCCGCGTACAAGAATTACCA
>JBJUHT010000238.1:0-4851 GCA_046070105.1 Dolichospermum sp. | reverse complement strand
GGAGGATGCTAGTCCGTGGGTGTACCAGGAGGTGATGAAGGTTGTACCGGTGAGCCAACCGCCGATTGATAGGAAGGCGCAGGGGAATAGTAATATTCCTGACCAACCTACGAATACAAAGCGATCGCGCTTTAACCAGTCATCTAATACGTCAAACCACCCTCTACTGGGGGCGCGTCCAACTGCGATGGTCATGAGAGTAGATCTCCAAAATGTTTTATAAGTACGGGTGTTAGGCGTATGTAAGTGGCGAAAATTAGCCATCTACATAAAGTCAAGCAGATTGTTAATCTAGTTTACAATTTTTTACGCTTTCTATCATAATAGGTGAAAATCTCTAATTTGGCTAGGGGAATAAAAAAATTTTTATTTAGGGATTTGGAGATACAGAAAAGTAGACCAGAAAATTCCTAACAACTGACGCTAAAATGGGTTCTACAGTGAAAATTGATTAGTTCTAAATGTTTACCATCGACTTAAGCATCAGAAATACTGCCTTCCCTATATCAGTACAACGTAAGTCTACTGAGGATGCCGAAGCGGTCTATCAACTGATTTTAGCGGCAATGCGTTCTGGAAACCCTGATATTGTGGAACTCAAGTGCGAAGGGAAAACAGAAAAAAAAATTGCTGTCCGTGCTAGTGAAATTTCAGGAGTCCAGATTGTGCAGAAAGATGGTCCAACTACCAGTAGTGGTAGACCTCCCGGCTTCGCTGCTTTCACTACTGATGAAGAAACTAAGGTATAAAGATGACAGCAGTAGGCATCGAAGTTCATAATTTAAACTTCTTTTGGCCTCATGGAGAGCAGGTGATCAAATCTTGCTCTCTTAAAGTACCTAAAGGGGAATTTTGGATGCTTTTGGGAACAAACGGTAGTGGTAAATCTACTCTATTGAGATTAATAGTAGGACTATTAACACCTCAATCTGGACAAATTATGGTTTTACCCCCGGTAGGCTTTGTGTTCCAAAATCCTGATCATCAACTAGTTATGCCTACGGTTGCTGCTGATGTAGCTTTTGGATTGGTGGCGGAAAAGTTACTACCTAATGTAGTTAAAGCTAGGGTAGAAGAAGCTTTAGATGCAGTAAATTTACTGTCTCTACAGCGACGACCTATTTATGCCCTTTCCGGTGGACAAAAACAAAGGGTAGCCATCGCTGGGGCGATCGCTCGTCACTGTGATGTGTTATTATTAGATGAACCTACTGCTTTATTAGATCCAGACAGTCAACTTGACTTAGTGATTAGTGTGCGTAATCTAGTTAAAAGTCGGGGAATTACTGCTTTGTGGGTAACTCATCGCTTAGAAGAGTTAAATTATTGTGATGGTGCTTTTTTATTAGAAAAGGGTTCTTTAGTTGATACCTGGAAGGGACAACAACTCAACCAAGAACTAATCCAAGAAAATCACTACTCATCCTAGACTGATCAATATCAATATAAAAAGGGATGCCAAACAATTCTCAACTCCCCTGATAACTCCTGACTAGTTCTCCCGGACTCCATAAAAACATTTCCTCAAATCTTTAATCACCAGATACCACATATTGTGGTATCTGGTTTTTTAATCTGGTACAACAGCATTCCCAACCCGAAAAAATTATTTTATTGATTATTACTAAATGACAAAACCTGAACTTGATAGGCATTTTCCTAATTATGACTTCTATCTTCAGGTGGGATTTTCACCCCAGTCCAAATTTTTTATTTTTTGTAACATAAAGTTACAAGCAATGCTTCATTTACTATAAGTCTTATGAATGATTTTTGTTAACTCTAGATAATTGTGATAAAAAACCATGCCTCCTTCTATCGCTCCAGCCGTCCTATTAGTAGACGGCTACAATATTATAGGCTCTTGGCCTTGCTTAAAAAAAACCCGTGACCATGTCGGACTGGAAGCCGCACGGGGGGAATTAGTCGCAGCCATGACTAATTATAGTGCATTCCAAGGTTATGAAACTCAAGTCGTCTTTGATGCTCAATATCAAAACACCCCTAGCAATAAAGAAACCATCACAGAATTGTTAACAGTCTACTATACGGATTTTGGACAAACCGCAGATACCTATATAGAAAAAATCTGTGCCTCCCTCCGTTACCAAATAGCCCAATCTTTAATTTCTCGCCTGATTGTCGCTACATCAGATCGAGCGCAGCAGTTAACGGTTCAGGGTTATGGTGCGGAATGGTTATCAGCGCATCAACTATGTGGTGAGGTAGAAACTACAGTATGTACAATGCGTCATCGCTATCAGTCCAAAAAACAACCTAAAACTAGATTTCTCGCTCATGCCATTGACGCTCAAGCCAGAGAACGGTTAGCACAACTTCGTCTGAAATTGTAAATTCCCATAAACAACTCTCAATCTCAGCAATACCAAGGGTTTGACCTATTTAAAGCTGGATATATTCCCAGCTATCAAAAAAAGTTCAAAAATTTTCTCAAAACCTCTTGCATTAATTTGAATTGTGGTTTATTATAATTAAAGTTAAGAGCTTTCCTCAGTAGCTCAGTGGTAGAGCGATCGACTGTTAATCGATTGGTCGCTGGTTCGAATCCGGCCTGGGGAGTTTATATCAGGGGTAGTTCATAACCCCTCAAGTTTTAAATCCTAGTTAATATACTTTTTAATTAATTACCAGGCTATAAAGCACTCGGTTAATTACAATTTTTAATCTTCTTGTTTAAGCGTTTTTATTAACTTTTCATTTAGACTATTATGCGTCCCTGGGTGCAAGAGAATGATAAGTTTTTCAAATCAGTCTTTTACAAAAAAAGGTAATCTCTATGTTTATTGACAAAAATTTGGGTTCATTCTCAATAATATTGAGAATAATGTCAATAGTCCCACGATTTTACTAGGGTATTGACATCTTGACTTTTTGTGCTAATATGAGGGTGTAAGATTTTGCGCCTGTTTATGGACAAAAAAAGATTGAGACAAGAGATTTTTCCTAGTTAAATAACAATTTATTAAGATTAGTTTCATGATTAATCGTTAGAATAGATTTACAGCAAGTTCATCAAGACAGTGAGGTACACCTTGTGCAGGCAGGATACCTGCACCACAGGAGTTTTATTATTAATATCTGTACTTCATAATATCAGAAACTGCTGTATCTATATTTTCTGAGAAATACCATGCCAAAGCGGATAATTATAGAAGTCAATAATTGGTTTAAACGTGATAGAATTGTTCGTAATTTAGAGATTTTTCAGGACATTATTGTTATTTCTCTATGTTTAGGATTGTTTTGTGTCATGCTGATGCGACTAGGAGATATGTTTTTATCTTTTTTGCACCCCTTAAATATACGACAGGTAACATCTGACATTTTGTTTATTCTCATATTAGTAGAACTGTTTAGGTTGTTAGTTGATTATTTGCAAGAACGAAATATTTCTGTAAGTGCAGCAGTAGAAATTACTATAGTTTCCGCTTTACGAGAAGTGATTTTACGAGGTGTATTAGAAATTCCCCTAAATCAACTTTTTGGACTTTCTATATTCCTATTAGTTTTGGCAACAATTTTTCTAGCTTTACCTTGGATGACTACTTTATCAGAACAGATGAAAATTGGCAAACATCAAATAATTGAACTAGAACCAGAATCATAATTCTATTCAGAGCATGGGAAAAGAATCATTTTAGGACTTATACAGAAGTTAGGAATGAACCACGAAGAAGCAAAGAACACGAAGGAAAGAATATCTCAGAGATATTTTGCATAAGTCCTAGATTTAATTAATTTCCTATTCTCTGATAGTAAGTTACAAATAGCAGATTAGAAATCAATATTCAACATCTACCATGAATTTATGCCTGAACTAACGCCAAAACAATGGTTTTTAATCAAACAGAAAACTACACCATATTTATTTTTACTACCCGCATTAATTATTTTAGCATTCACAGTTTTTTATCCAGCAATTCAAGCCTTTTACCTGAGTTTTACTACCTATGAAAATATAGGAGATATGCCTCAGTGGGTAGGTGGGAAAAATTTTCTGCGTTTATGGAAAGATCAGGTTTTCTGGCAAACTTTAGAAAATACTTTTCTGTATTTAGTTGGTGTTGTCCCGATTTTAGTATTTTTACCCCTAGTTTTAGCAATTTTGGTTAATCAGAAACTGCGGGGAATGAATTGGTTTAGAACAGCATATTATACGCCAGTTGTAATTTCCATGGTAGTCGCAGGAATAGCCTGGAAATGGTTGTATGCAGAAACCGGACTATTTAATCAAATTCTCAAAACTTTAGGGATTTTTCCCCAAGGAATTTCCTGGTTAACAAGTCCAGATAAAATTCTAGGAATTGTTCCTATTTCTTTAGCTAGTGTCATGGCCGTAACAATTTGGAAAGGTTTAGGCTACTACATGATAATTTATTTAGCGGGATTACAATCTATTCCTGCTGATATTTATGAAGCTGCTGCTATTGACGGTTCTGATCGTATTCGCAAACATTGGGATATTACTCTACCATTAATGAAACCCTATTTAGTTTTAGTAGCTGTAATTTCTTCTATTGCTGCTACAAAAGTTTTTGAAGAAGTTTATATTATGACCCAAGGTGGACCTCTCAATAGTTCCAAGACAATTGTTTATTATTTATATGAACAAGCATTTGGTAATTTAGAAGTTAGCTATGCTTGTACTATTGGTTTGGTATTATTTCTAATAATCTTAATTTTATCAGTTTTTAGATTAATTATCAATCAGCAAGATAGTAATGATTTTAATGTTTGATATTTCCAGGACTTACGCAAAATACAGGGGTTTCCGCTCTTATGAGGTACATATTAAGCCCCCTCTCGAAGAGCGGGGAGGGGGTTGGGGGT
>JBJUHT010000237.1:0-35295 GCA_046070105.1 Dolichospermum sp. | reverse complement strand
TGATGGGGTGTCGCCGATTGGTCAGAGATTATGAGTTATTACCTGAAACATCAGAGACTTTTATTTACCTTGCCATGATCCGGATCATGGTGAGGCGATTAGCATAAAATTTTACCCCTCAAAACTTTTCAAACACCCTCTAAAGATCAATCTATAATTGGTTCGGTTTTACCAGAAGTTATTTTCGCTTTTCTAGAACCTGATCTTACTGCAATAAAGTATTATTTGGAAGTATTGGGTTTAGAAAATAAAGAAATAGAAATATTAGTAGAGGAATCCTATCCTCAAACAAGACTAATACTTGGTATTAAAAGAGCAGCAAGTGCAACTTTAAAATGCTTGGAGAACAGCGGTGTTTTTGAAGAAGCATATACTGCTGAGGGATTTAGAAAAAGCGGCTTGTTAAGTTAGTTGCAGTAGCAGTGAATACAGCATATTGCACATAACATGAGATAAAGATTTAAATTTACCGCAGGCTATCTTTAAATAGGATTTAACTGCAAAATTCTCCTGTAGTCAAAGAATCGTAATCATATAATTTCATATTTGTGGTTATTTATGAAATTTTCTGTAGGGCAAAACCTCTTCAAATCAGGCTTTTTATACGATGCTATTATTCCCCTTGTCAGGTAAATATCAATTTATCTCTCGCTTTTATCTAATTACCCTGACTAATATTTTATCTTGTACTATTATACCGTTAGCTGGTTTTACCAGTACAGTTTTTTTAGGTCATTTGACAGATATCCGCTATTTTGCAGGTGCTTCTCTGGGTGCAATTCTTTTTGATTATATATACTTTAGTTTAAATTTTTTACGTTTAGTAACTACAGGCATGACAGCAATAGCTGTTGGTGAAGATGACCGCGAGGCTATGTTACTAGTAGGAATACGGAATAGCGCGATCGCTTTAGGTTTAGGGATACTCATTCTGGTTATACATGAACCCTTAGGGAAATTGGGGTTTGCACTGTTTACTACTTCTCCAGAGGTCAAGGATGCTGGTCTTGCCTACTTTAATGCCCGTATTTGGGGCGCACCAGCAGTTTTACTCAACTATGTACTAGTTGGCTGGTTTATTGGACAGGAAAAAAGTGGTAGGGTTTTGCTAATGACCATTGTTTACAATGTGGTTAATATACTGCAAGACTACCTCTATATTAACCAGTGGCACTGGGCAAGTACTGGAGCAGGAATGTCTGCTGGAATTAGCCAATATTTAATGTTGTTGACGGGGTTAATTTTCATACTCCGTGATATTCCTTTAAAAGAGGTAGCAGCATTAAAGGGGCAGATTTTGGAATCGTCAGGTTTCAAATCCATTGTTCGGTTGAATGGAAATCTGTTTGTGAGGTCTTTAACTATTGCATTCACCTACGTCATTTTTTCCAGTCTGAGCGCAACAATGGATACAATGACATTTGCCTGCAATGCCTTACTTTTACAGGTGTTACTGCTGACGATAGATATTTTTCATGGTGTAGGACTTTCTACCGCTGCTTTAACTGGAACATTTAAAGGTGAACAGACAACTCATAAGTATTTGCCTTTATTGCAAATAGCAATAGGAACTAGTCTTTCAATAGGACTTACCTGTGCTGGTCTTTGTGTCCTTTCTCCACAAACCATATTTGGTTTGTTAACCAACCACAGCGAAATCATAGAGCTAATTAGGACCTATGTTCCTTGGTTATTAGTGGTTCTGGGCTGTGCCTCAATTTGTTTAGTTCTGGAGGGATACTTTACGGGTCTAGCGGAAGGGGTTGTTCTCCGCAATACTTTCTTAATCAGTACCTTGGCGGGATTTATCCCTCTAGCTATATCAACATGGTTTTACCACAATAACCATATGTTGTGGTTGGCTATGTCTATGTTTATGGTGATTAGAATGGTGATTCTTGGAGTATATCTGGTGAAAAGCAAAGAGTTGAAGATCGAGACCATATTAAATTGAATCAATACACCTAATTACAAAAACTTACAATGCATAGAGTTATTAGGTGTTGATGAAACTTCCTTGACAACTACTTTTAACTTCTGAATTCTGATTCAGTAAATTCTGACTCATGCTATAGTTCACACTTTAAATTGCCAGTAAAAGTAGATATTAAAAAACCCCAAATATATTAAAATTGGGGGCGAAAATAAATTTACCATCACGAGCGCACTGGGGCAAAAGTTTAGAAAAGATACATAAAAATCAATTGCGGTGATTATTGTTGTAGCGAACTCTTGTCCCAGCCCAGAGTAACTTCTCCCGCAATGTTTGATAATAGGAATTATTTGCCCGTAAGACAATAAACTTAGCACGACAATCAGCCATGCGGACATCCACACGGTGTCCCGGCCAAATAGAGGTAGATAATACACCATCCATCCATAGTTTGGTACTTAAATCATAATCTCCCAAAGGCCAAATACTGACCACAGAACCGGGAGGTAAGACAAGAGGACGACTAGAAAGACTCATAGGACAAATGGGAGTGATGGTAATTGTTTCCATACCATCATGGATAATTGGTCCACTAGCAGAAACCGTGTAACCAGTAGAACCTGTGGGAGTGGAGATAATTAAACCATCCCCCACATATTGATCAACTATCTCACCATCAATTTCCATTTCCAGAATTGAGGTAATCATTCTGTCAGCAGAAGCGGGTTTGACACAAAACTCATTCAGAGCTAAGTAACTCTCGGTAACTGGTTCTAAATTAGAACCAGTCCCTTCATATATCGCTGCTTGTAACATCATGCGTCGTTGGATAGCATAACGATCTTCTAACAGACGTTCCCAAACCACTTCTGGGTCTTGAAATTCGGCGATTGACTCCGTTAAAAACCCCAAATGTCCGCCTACATTGACTCCGAGAATGGGAATACCAGCGGGGGCTAAATGCCTAGCACTGGTTAAAACAGTACCGTCACCACCAAGTACCAAGGCCAGATCAATTGCTTGATTAGCAGAGGCCAAAAAAACCGGATAGGGGTTATCTTTTGGTCCGCTAGGTCCCATCAATACTTGGCAATGACGATTTTCTAGTTGTTTAGCACAGAGTTCAGCCCAGCGTTTACTCTGGGGATCTCGTGCTTTATAAGCAATGATTACCTGCTTGAGTTGCACGCGCTATTACCACTTCAGGAGGTTAAACTGCTCCATGTCAACGGTATCACGGTTACGATAAATTGTTAAAACAATCGCCAACCCTACCGCCGCTTCAGCAGCAGCCACGGTAATCACAAAAACTGTGAACACCTGGCCTTTAATTAAGGTTGAATCAAGGAAGTTGGAAAATGCCATTAAATTCAGATTAACGGCATTTAGCAATAACTCAATTGACATGAGTACCCGAACTGCGTTGCGACTGGTGATTAAACCATAAATCCCAATGCAGAACAAGGCTGCTGCTAGTAATAAAAAGTATTGAAGTTGCATGATTGTCGGTTGTCGGTGGTCAATTGTCAATTATTAGAACTGCTACCAGTGGATATGAGTTCTTTGGGGCGCTCTGGGAGGGTTAAAATTGTTTGTGGTAGGCCTGAGGTTGGTAATTGGTCGGGTAGATATTCTCGTCGTGCCAAAATAATCGCTCCTACCATGGCTATGAGCAAGAGGACGGAAGCTAATTCAAAAGGTAGCAAAAAGTCGCTAAATAAATGCTCACCAATGACTACGATGGAATTTTGACTGACTTTCCCGTTGCTTGAGTTAGCCCAAGGTGTGGCTACTACCATTGTGCTTAAAAGAGCAAATAGTCCAAAACTGACTATAGCTGTAAATACTTTTCGTAATCCGGCACTAGGTAATGGTAAAAAATCCTGTCTTTTGTTTACCAACATAATGGCAAACAGAATTAAAACGTTAATCGCACCAACATAAATTAATATTTGGGCTGATGCGACAAAATCACCATTTAGCAATAGGTACATTCCCGCGATGCTGATGAATACTCCTCCCAGCAAAAATGCGGAATAAACGATGTTAGAGAATAGCACTACACCTAGCGCCGCCCCAATCATCATTACACCAAGAATGCTAAGTGATACAGACTGTACTCCCTCTGCTAGATTCACTGTTTTTGTCCTTAGTTAGTTGTTAGTTGTCAGTTGTCAGTTGTCAGTTGTCAGTTGTTCGTTGTCAGTTGTTCGTTGTCCGTTGTCCGTTGTAAATTATCTTTCCTAATGACTAATGACTAATGACTAATGACTAATTATTTTTCTGTTTCTACTAGGTCTTCTGGACGAGAACCAGCACGGGGAGCTTCCTCTGGTACTCCGTGGGGGTCCATGACACCTTTAGGTAGGTAAGCAAGTTCTCGTAATGGTGTCACCATGGGATCGTTTGTAACTTTATACGGTAAACGTCCCAAGGCTACGCTATCGTAATTCAGTTCATGGCGATCGTAAGTGGCTAATTCATATTCTTCTGTCATGGATAAACAGTTAGTGGGACAGTATTCCACACAGTTACCGCAGAAGATACAAACTCCAAAATCAATACTGTAGTGTTTGAGCTTTTTCTTTTTGGCTACTTTGTCCATTTCCCAATCAACTACAGGGAGGTTGATAGGACATACACGCACACAGACTTCACAAGCAATACATTTGTCAAATTCATAGTGAATGCGACCGCGAAATCTTTCACCGGGAATTAATTTTTCGTAAGGATATTGTACTGTGACAGGTCGCCGTCTCATGTGGTCAAATGTGACAGATAATCCTTGACCAATATAACGACCTGCTTGTACTGCTTCTTTGGCGTAATCACCAACTTGTTTGAGAAAATTGAGCATTGTGTGTCTCTCTTTACAATTTTGGATTTTGGATTTTAGATTTCAGATTCAATCCAAAATCTAAAATCTAAAATGCCTTACCCACCGAATGCGAAGGGAAAGGCTAGTTTGAAGGCTGCTGTTAAGAGCAGATTTACTAAGCCTACTGGTAAAAGGAATTTCCATCCTAAATCCAGTAATTGGTCAATTCTTACCCGTGGTACTGTCCAACGAATAAGAATGGCCAGAAATACTAGTAGGTAAGCTTTAATTACGGTCATGGCAATGCCTATTACTGCTGTAACTACTTGGATGATAGGATCGCTTTGGCTGACTCCTAACCAACTGGTAATCATGTCAAGGGGTATAGGACAATGCCAACCACCAAGGTATAAAATTGCTACTAGTAAGGCAGAAAGTACGAGATTAATGTAGGAACTCAGGTAAAAAAGCGCGAATTTCATCCCTGAATATTCCGTTTGATACCCTGCTACTAGTTCTTCTTCTGCTTCTGGTAAGTCAAAGGGTAAGCGTTCGCATTCTGCTAGAGCGGCTATCCAAAAAATGATGAAGCCTAATGGTTGTCGCCAAATATTCCAGCCAAAAACCCCAAAATTAGATTGTTGATTCACGATGTCAACGGTACTGAGACTGTTGGACATCATGGCGATCGCTAGTACACTTAGTGCTAGGGGAATTTCATAACTAATGGACTGCGCTGCTGCCCGTAAACCTCCCAATAGGGCATATTTATTATTACTGGCATAACCTGCCATTAATAAACCAATGGGTTGAATACTGGATAATGCAATCCACAAAAATACCCCCATCCCTACATTAGTAATGATGATATTCTGTCCAAATGGCACAATTAAATAGGAGAGAAATACTGGTAATACGACCAGAACAGGTCCAAGGGTAAATAGCCAAGGATCTGCGGCTTTGGGGATGATATCTTCTTTAAATACCAATTTCAGACCATCTGCTACAGGAACTAGCAATCCAAAGGGACCTTGATATTCTGGTCCTATGCGCTGCTGTGCCGCCGCTGAAATTTTCCGTTCTAGCCAGGTGGCAACTAGTACGCCTACTGTAGCCCCAATAAGCATCAATACCATTGGTAATGGCATCCATAGGGCTTTGGCCGCCCCTGGAGGTACGCCTAAGTCCTTAACAGATTGAATAAAAGTTCCTTGAAGGTCAATTCCTGGATTCATGTTTGCTGCTCTTGTAAGTCAACTTCCTGATGAACTATGAATAATGGAATTAATTATTCCCATTTTCATCATTTTTAGTAATTATCCCTGCGGAGATGATGTCCGATTGAAGTTCAATGTACGCCTGCCGCAGGAAAGCCCCCGCACTAACTCATGAGTTTAGTATATCCTGGGATGGTTTTTGCCATCAGACACAAGAGACAACTTTTCTCTATGGTTAAGATTGGGAATTGATGATTGGTAACTAGGGAAAGCGGTTAGACAAAACTAAATAGGCCGTTTCTCCTCTGGTAACGGTGATGAGAGTGTATCTAAATTGTCTGATTTTCTGCACCAGCCTACTGTTGTCAGCCGGATTTGTAATTTTGGATGATAGCTTCGCTCGCCGCAGGTACCCTGCGGGAAGTCAACAGTCAAAAGTCAACAGATTATCAGTTAACGTTGGTCTATGGGAGTGTAAGTGACTTGATGAAGACCATTGTAAACTTGGGTGGGACGGAAAATCCGGTTTTCTACTAGTTGTTCTTTCCAGTGTGCTAACCAACCTGCTACACGAGCGATCGCAAATACTGGTGTAAATAGGTCTGTAGGAATCCCCATTTTCCTGTACACTAAACCGGAATAAAAGTCAACATTAGGATAAATCCCTCTGTCACCCAATCTTTCGGAAACTACCCTTTCCATTTCTACGGCAATTTCATAATATTCGTCATACCCGAATTTCTCAAACAACTGCTCTGCCAAGCTTTGTAAGATTGTAGCGCGGGGGTCTTTGACTTTATATACCCGATGTCCAAAACCCATAATTTTGGCTTTGCGCTGGAGAAGATCATCCACATAAGGAACAACATTTTTTACAGAACCAATGTTTTCTAGCATCTGAATTACTTCTTCATTCGCTCCCCCATGCAATGGTCCGCCTAAAGTACCCACTGCACTAGCAACTACGGCGTAGGGATCTGTTAAGGTAGAAGCTGTAACTCTAGCACTAAATGTAGAAGCATTCATTGTATGCTCAACATGAAGAATTAAGCAAATATCAAATATCTTAGCGGCTAAAGGATCAGGTTCTTTCTCATTTAGCATATACAGGAAGTTAGCCGCATAGTCTAAGTCATCCCTGGGTTTAACGGGGTCGTTACCTTCTCGCATTAACTGGAAGGCCGCTACCATTGTGGGAATGGTCGCTATTAACCGGACAGCGGAGTTACGAATATAGACCGGATTATGTAAATCACGACGAGAATAGAATAAACCTAAAGCAGCAGCAGAAGCTTGAAGAGCATCCATAGGATGACCACTTTCAGGGAAGCATTTCATCATGTCCCGAATACGGTATTTGATGCGTCTGTGAAAGAGAACTTCATGTTCAAATGCTTTTAGTTCTTCTTTGGTTGGTAATTCACCCCAGATTAAAAGATATGCAGTTTCTAGGAATGTACTTTTTGCCGCTAATTCCTCAATCCTAATACCACGATATTCTAGAATTCCTTTCTGCCCATCTACATGACTTATACTCGATTGGGCTGCGGGAATACCTTCTAAACCAGGCTTGTATTCGCATACCGTCATGGCAACACCATTTACTTTGTAAAATATCTGCTTACGTTAACTCATCGGAAACTATTTTCACTACAAGAGTTGCCGATATTACAACTATTCTATGCGTTTATATCGCACAACTCTTACAGCAGGTACTTGGGCTGTGTCAACCAGAACATTTGACTACAACCCAAGGGAGAACCATCATCTGGTAGTTTTATTCCTATCATACCTGCTTTTTTGAGGATAATGCTCTCTTTTGCTTCTCCCCAAAGGAGAATTTCTGCCCAATGGCTTAAACTAGGCTCATGGCCTACTAATGCTAGTTTGGTTTTCTGGGGATAATTCCTGGGTTTAAGCCATTCTTGCCACCAATTTTGAATATTACCATCAAAGCTCAGATGATCTGATGTTTCTAATTGGGAACTCAGTCCAGCAGCAATTAGTATTTCTGCTGTTTGATAAGCCCGAACTAGGGGACTAGTGAGAATTAAATCAAAATTAAAACCGAGTTTGACTAATCTCTGGGCTATTTTCTCGGTTTTTTCCCTTCCTTCCAGGGTGAGTTGTCGTTCTTCGTCTTTTAGTTTCGGTTGATGTTCTTCGGCGATACCATGACGGATTAAGTATAGTTCCATGTTTTTAGTTGGGTGTTTTTATATTATTTTTGTTTCGCGCAAAGACGCAAAGGCGCAAAGAAGAGGGTAAAATTAGTAATTTCATAAAATCTTTGGATACTGTGAAAGTCTATTTCTTGTATCTCTAGCTAATTGATCAAATGTTTTACAAATTAATTTGCGTGAGTCTACTACAACTCTATTTAAATACCATTTCAATCTAGCTTTTTCAACCTCGCTAAGAAATTCATCTCTACCTATAACAAGAATACCTTGATATTCTATATTCTCACTTCCAAAAATAGAACGAAATTGACCAGTATTCTTAAAATCATCAAGTTTCCAAAACCAATCAATGATTTGACTAAATCCATTTTCAAATCTAGACGACCACTCTGATCTAGTTTTTCCTTTTTTCTTTACAAAAATACTATCTTCTCTAGCATCTTCAAATTCAATGAAACAGTAAACATTATTTACAGAATCACCAACAACTAAATCGGCTCGAAACTCTCCAAATAATGTAAATTCATGTTTGATTTGGTTGCAAAAGTTATCAGGAGCGTACCACCCAATACAGGCAGATAAATGTTGTCTCTCTTTGAAAAAAGGAAGTATATCCTTCCGTTCATTTAATTCCTTATTATCACGCAGTAGATTTTCAAATTCCTCAAGTTCAATCAAACACTGTTTAATATCTATATGAAAAAAATCTAGATATCTCATACTTTAGCCTTTTCTAATAATCCATATAACATTTCAATCCGTTTATAATTAACTATATCAGTAATAGTCACTTTTTTAGATTGAACTTCAAAAATGATTCGATATATGCCTACCTTCGCAATAAAATCATTATCTGGGCTTGAATTCAGATTAGAAAATTCAATTTCTGAACAATCAGGAAAGTTTTCTAGACAACTAATAGCATAACTAATCTTTTCTTTCTCTTGAGTTGGTAAAGCATCAAGTGCTATTTGTGCGTTATCATCTAAAATTATTTCATTTTTGTTTACCTGTTGATTTTTAGATTCAGTTTCAGATATATTAGAAGTCCATTCTATCAATAACTTAACAACCAACGTTACAAGCTTATATAAAACCTCCGAATCTAGCTTCTGAATGTATCCGTGAGCCAGTCGGTTGCGCTGTTCAAGACAAGCTTGAATAATATCAAATTCAGAAATTGATAACTCTCCCAAAGAGTACATTGATTTTATTAATTTTATGGCTGGTAAACTTTCAACAGGAATTGATACATCAACTGCTCTTTTTCTTAATGCTCCTTCAAAAACACTCCAAAGAAAAAGAAAAGCAGGTTCAATATTATTATTTTCAATCAGCTTGCTAACTTGACTAAAATAGTTGATTAGTTCTTCCCAAGAAGGTAGTTCTTCCGATGTTCCAGGTAATGATTCTGCTTGTATATCTTCAAGTGTTACCAATAAAAAACGCCAGCCTCGATGTCTACTCACTTCTTCTACTACAGATTGTAATCGCTCAACTGAAACTGGACTAATACTGGTTTTTACTTCAATTATTAAACCTATTAAACCGGATTCATTTTCATTCTTCGTAGCAAGAATATCGGGTTGATAATTATCCAAATCAAACGGTAATTGATCTGCTTTCGGGTTTTGTATAACAGTAAATCCTTGATCACGATACTTCTTGATCAAAGATTCAACTTTTTCATCATGTAAACTTTTAGTATTGTCTATCATAAGTATTTTTCCAATGTTTGAGATTCACTTACTTTGACATAAACACACTCTTCGCCAAATTTATCCATTTTCGACGGTTTATTTTGTTCCGTGTTTTGTTTCAAACAGGCCGCTTGCGAATCAGAAATTCAAAATATATTATTGACATTCCCAGTCCACCTCTTGATTATAACTTAATAAATTTACAGCACCTTCCACCACTTACTCCTCAAGTCTTGGGTATATCTCAAAGTTGTACTAAATTCATACCTGCTTATTGGACAGCAAAAGCCAATTAATTTGCATGGGTTCAGCACTGCTAAACCCTAAATTAATCAAGTCTTTTAATCCGGTTTCAAGACTAAATTGGATTATCTCTCGGATTTACCAATCTTAATAATTTCTGCTTGATTTGTGCGTCGAAAACTTCCCATTTCATTTTGGCATAGGCCGAATTTTCATTACTACCTGATAAAAAACCCATGGGAATTTCAAAGCCTCCCGCACCAGTTCTCCCCCCACCAAAAAATCTGCCGGCGCTATCTTGGCCAAAGGCTTCTTTGATAAATTCATCAGGATCTAGGGTCAGTTTTGTTGTCCTCAAAGAACCTATAATTACTTCTAGTTCGTCGTCTTCATCATGAACTATTCCATACACTACCGCAGTATGAACATTTTCTTCGGTAACTAAAAAATCAGCGGCTTGGGGAATTGCGTCCCGATCATCATACCGCAAGTAACCAACACCAGCTATGGAAAAATTATTTTGAACAATCCGGTTTTTAAGCGATCGCTCAATCACATCCATTACACGCTTAGAACGATTTGCTTGTAAAATGGCATTTAGTAACTGAGCATCATAAAATCTGCTCAAATACCCAGCAGCCATAAAATCTTCTTCCTGGGCTTGCATTAACCTATTTGTATCTGATCTTAACCCGTGCATTAATGCTGTAGCACATTTAATATGCTGGTTAATACTGTTATCTAAGGTTAATAATCCCGCTTGTAAGTATTGAGTAAAAATTGTTGCTGTAGCCCGCACATAGGGACGAACATCCATAAATTCGGACTTGAGATCCCCCTGCAAGCTATGATGATCTACTAGCACTACTAAGGGAATTCCCGCTTGTTGAATTGCTGGTAATAATTGAGATGTAGTTCCCTGGTTGTCAATTAACACGAAACCATGATAACATGACAAGTCTTTATTTTTCAGGGTTTGCATTGTCCAGCGTTGAGCAGGTAAATTAGTTAACTTAACTAAAGCAATATTTTCCTGGTGGCTTAAAGTTCCCGCGTAAATAATATCACATTTGATATCATACTGTTGGGCAATTAATTGATATGACCAGGCACAAGAAAGAGCATCAGGATCAGGAAAATCCTGTAAAATTACTAACTGACGTTCATTTCGGTGTCCTAGCAGAGTTCTTTGTAACTCTTCGGATTTCTGAGACGCTAAAGAACCACCACGCTGAACTAAATAGATACCTCCATCACTATTAGCGGGTGATGAAGATGTCCGGGCTAAAGCTGGGGTTTCAATCAGATCTGTTTCTACTTCCTCTGGATTTGGATCTTTAGCTAATGATAAACTCTCGAACTGAGCAGCGGAATAATTCGCGTACATAAGGAACTGCATTTCTAAGCGTTGAGTGTGATGTTCTTTATACATTTAGATATCATACCAGAGATAATGCGCTACTAAAACTACATTAAAACCGGTTATAATCTAAAATTAATTGTTGAAACTGTTAATGCAATGACGTTGTTTATTTCTGTACTGAAAACAAGTTAAGAAGTGCTTATAAATATCAACTATCAACCAAGTCTTTGCTTTGGGCATCTATTCTGAAAACATCCTCTCCAGAAATATCTAAATCTTTATGGAAATTTGATGGTGATCTTGAATATTTATTTGACTTGTGTTATCATCAATATTCTGTGTTCAAATTTGTTTTTCAATTTCTCGGCAGCCTCTCTACTTGTAATTTTAACTGATTAGTTGAGAACAAAGGCTTTCTATATCGCTTTGGAAGCAATATAACCCCAATCGTTGAAAAACAAGTGCGGACAATGGGGACATAAAAATATCAGCTTATGGTAATTTTACCCTAAGCTGGTTAGCACTAACCCAAAATTAACAACAATTCCACTTGTAGCTACACAAGTGAAGTTTTATTTGGGTTTTTGTAGTTAGTTATGTATAATCTCAAAGGCCTATTACGTATTTTTGCCACTCTTGGTGCAGTCCACTTTTGAGATGTTTTGTTACCTCAAAATAAAGACTGCTATAGGGCTGGCGTGGTAAATGACGCAGGGGCATCCGTGCTTCTTGGGGTGTCCTGTTGCCTTTTTTGACATTACAGCATACACAAGCAGCAACAATATTTTCCCAAGTGTCACCACCTCCTCGTGATCTGGGTATCACATGATCAAGTGTCAACTTATCTCCTGTGTAACCACAGTATTGACAAGTATGTCCATCACGATGCAAGATATTCCGACGGGTCAAAGGAACTTCCATATAAGGAACACGGACATAGTGGCGCAACCGGATCACGGTAGGCTGCGGAAAGTCTGTGTAAAGGAATTTACCATTGTATTCTAAGCGTTCAGCTTTGCCTTTCATCAACAACACGGTGGCCCGTCGCCAACTAGTGATGTTGAGCGGTTCGTAAGAGGCGTTCAGGACCAAAACCTTCCCCATGAATCTGCGCTTAAGGTATTAGTTTTACTAATATTAACACAAATATACTTTCTTGGGGATGGAATAAAGAATTTATACTTTTATTCTCAACTGAGATTCCCCGCTTGCTAAAGAAGTGGGGGGTATTGTGGTGACTATTGTCCCAAATTTCAAAAAATCGCCATAAAGGAGTATTGAGGGGTTGACATTTGATTTTAAGTTTGTTATAATGGTTCGGATAAGGAAGAACTATCATAAAATAATTTAAGTTCCGAGAGGGACATATTAATATTACCTACGCCACCGTCTTGTATAAATTGCCGGATAAGAATTAAACTTTCTGATGAGATTGAAATAGCTTCTAGGGGACTGGAGAAGCTTTTTGGTGGTGTGATAGGAGTGGAATCTAATGTTAAATCGCAAACAAAGCCCAATTTTTACTGATCATCAAGAAAGTGATGCTTATACTTGGTATTCTCAACGGGCTTGGGTAGAAATTAATTTGGGGGCTTTGTCTAATAATGTCAAGGAGTTGGTAAAGTTTTTATCTCCACGTACTCAATTAATGGCAGTGGTTAAAGCTGATGCCTATGGACATGGGGCGGTGACAGTTGCTAAAACTGTATTAGAAGCTGGTGCTAGTTGGTTGGGTGTAGCGACTGTTCCCGAAGGTATTCAATTACGGGAAGATGGTATTGAAGCCCCGATTCTAATTTTAGGGGCAACCAACACACCCGAACAAGTTCAGGCGATCGCTAATTGGCAACTTCAGCCTACATTATGTAGTCCTAAGCAAGCTTTGGAGTTTTCTAACATTTTAGAAGATATTAATCATAATTTACCCTTACCTGTACATATTAAATTGGATACAGGAATGTCTAGACTGGGTACAAATTGGCAAGAAGCGGCAGAGTTTGTCCAGTTGGTGCAAAGATTACCGCATTTGCATATTAGTAGTATTTATTCTCATCTGGCAACAGCAGATAGTCTTGATACTAAAGTGATGACAGAACAGCATAGACGATTTGAAAGGGCAATAGCACAGATTAAAGCTCAAGGTATGAAAATTCCTATTTTACATTTAGCTAACTCAGCGGCTACTCTCACAGATGCGGGATTACACTATGATATGGTGCGGGTAGGTTTAGCAATTTATGGGCTGTATCCTGCTATTCACTTACAAAATCAAATCAAACTTAAACCTGTTTTACAAGTTAAAGCTAGAGTTACCCAAGTTAAAACTATAACTGTGGGGACTGGGGTTAGTTATGGTCATCATTTTATTGCCTCTGGGGAAATGCGGCTGGCAGTGGTTGGTATTGGTTATGCTGATGGTGTACCCCGTAATCTTTCTAATAAGATGCAAGTATTAATCCGTGGACAGCTTGTGCCGCAAATCGGTGCAATTACAATGGATCAAATGATGTTAGATGTAAGTTCTATACCTGATTTACAGGAGGGGGAAGTAGTGACATTATTGGGAGAACAGGGAAAAGAGGAAATATCGGCTGATAATTGGGCAAATTGCCTGAATACTATTTCTTGGGAAATTCTCTGCGGCTTTAAGCATCGTTTACCTCGTGTAACTGTCATATAAATGGGAATATGGGGAGAAATTACTAAGCTGTTACGCATCTAAATTTGATCATCCTCATCTAGCTAGATATTGTGGTACGGGCATCTTGTCCGCTAAAATCATACAAATTAAATGCAGTACAGCTGAATACCCCATAGCCTAATTCTCATTAGGACTTACGGAAGTTTCACAAGTCCTGTTCATTTTAAAATTTAAATTGTTTGCCTATTGTCATAAATAATTTGTTATGCTAGAATCATAAAATGTCAACGCGGATATGGCGAAATTGGCAGACGCGCTAGATTTAGGTTCTAGTTCCGAAAGGAGTGAAGGTTCAAGTCCTTTTATCCGCACTTTTGATGACTGCTTTTCGTCAGTGTTTTACTGGTATTAATTTTTATGTTCTTTGAACCTATTTACCTACGTAATTGTTGTCATATTTCAGTATAAATTATGGTTATATTTTGGAAAATATAAATACAGAGTAAATTAGTTGAACTGACTGTGAAATATTATCAACAACATCCTCACGCCTTTCCTCTACAATATCTCCAGGACTTATGGGGAGAAATCCAAGCTTGTCCCTATTTTGCTATTAATAACCTTAATCGAGATTTTGTCAATACTAAAGGCTTTTCTGTGGTGTTTCAGCGTTCGGGTTTAGCGGAAGTTGTCCAGAAATTTCCCTATTTTAAACCTTATTTAGATTTAGCACTTTTACCTAGTTGTAATGCTTTTTATCTGAATCCTTTATTACTTAAAGTTGGTTCTCGTGTTGACCCCCATATTGATCGATCTTTGCGTTCCTATTGTAAAACTGTTGAACCACCAGCATTTGTAAGCGTTCTTTATGTGCGTGTACCAGAGGATATGCAGGGAGGAGAATTAGTGCTAAAATCTCAAAAACGCCAAGTTGGACAAATTAAACCCCAAACCAATGCTTTAATTTATTTTCAGGGTGATTTAACTCATGCTGTAAATGCTGTGACAACTGCAGGAAATCGCTTAAGTCTTGTTTGTGAACAGTATAATTTAAGTAAAGATGAACTGGAGGAGATACCGTATTTTACCTTAGAGTCGAGAGTTAGTCAAGGGAATGGTAGAAAAGAGAAGAAATAACTATTCATACATAATATCAACAGGAAGAAATAGACGAATCAGTGTATAACAGAGAACAGAAGGGATTGTCTTGATGAGGATAATACCATATATAAAAGATAGAAATTAGAAGCTTTGTGCAAATCCTGAACTTCTAAAAGTTGGTCAGTTTATCCCATATTACTAAATGTATCTTTAAGAACAGAACGTGCCGCTAAATGATTACGAGTAGAAGTGAGAATTTCCGCTTCTCGTTCTAAACGAGCTAGTGTGTCTTGTATTTCCAGTAATGCTTGTTGTTCTGGGGCTACACCATAGAGATTACTACCTATCCAATAAGATAATTCTGTGGGTAAATCTGGTAAATCCTCTGGTAATTCAATATTTTGTTCTGTTAATTTGGATGAAAGACGAACCACATCCCGTAAAAGTTGTTCTACCTCAGATGCTAAAGGACGTAAATCCTTAGCTGGTGGTTGATCTTCAATCCATTCTACCAAACCGACACGATAAGGTTTTTCCCGGACATATTCTAAAACACGAAACCTTTGTTGTCCTAAAGCTAATAGTTTCATTCTGTCATCAGGTAAGCGTTGACAATGAAGAATTTCCGCACAACAACCAACGTTAGCAATTGTCCCATGAACTGGGTCAATCATCAACACCCCAAATCGGCGATCGCTCTCCAAAATCGTATTCATCATGATTCTGTAGCGAAACTCAAAGATATGCAAGGGTAATGGTCTGGTAGGAAATAGAACTACTTCAGGTAATGGAAACAGAGGTAGTTCACGAACTGCAATTTTAGAAGAGGATGTCATGACTTGTCGGTTGTTAGTTGTTAATTGTTAATTGTTAATTGTTCGTTGTTAGTTGTCAAATGACCACTGACCACTGACCACTAACAACTGACCAACTTACAATTTGACTTCAATATCCACACCAGAGGGCAAATCCAGCTTCATGAGTGCATCAATAGTTTTAGAAGAAGGCTGATAAATGTCAATAATCCGACGATGGGTGCGGGTTTCAAAATGTTCGCGGGAATCTTTATCTACGTGAGGTGATCTGAGTACGCAATATATCTTCCGTTTTGTTGGTAAAGGAATAGGTCCTATAGCTGTGGCATTGGTACGGTTAGCTGTGTCGACAATCTTCTCGCAAGATGTATCTAATAAACGACGGTCAAATGCCTTCAAGCGAATTCTAATCTTTTGCTGCTGTAGAGTAGCCATATCAAAGTTTTCCAGGTTCGGTAAATTTTAGACTTGAGATTTTAGATTTTAGATTTTTAAATGTCATCTCGAATTTAAAATTTAAAATCCAAAATAGTTTTTGGGAATAGAAAGGAGCAGAGATTTTATGATTCATCTCCGCTCCTTTTCTTGTAGAGCAAAAAGGTGTGTGTTATTTCAATATCTTAGCCACAACACCCGCACCAATAGTCCGGCCACCTTCACGAATAGCGAAGCGCATACCTTCTTCAATAGCGACTGGGTTGATTAATTCTACTGTCACGTCGATGTTATCGCCAGGCATAACCATTTCCACATCTCCACCTTCGCTATCGGTAAAGGCTTTGATTGTACCTGTTACATCAGTTGTCCGCACATAGAACTGAGGACGGTAGCCGGCGAAAAATGGTGTTTTCCGACCACCTTCTTTCTCAGTTAAAACGTAAACTTTACCTTCAAACTGAGTGTGAGGTGTAATTGAACCCGGTTTAGCAATTACCATACCGCGCTCAATCTCTTCTTTTTTTATCCCGCGCAGTAGTACACCAGCGTTATCCCCAGCCATACCTTCATCAAGACTCTTCTTGAACATCTCGATTCCGGTAACAGTGGTACTACGGGTATCTTTAATACCAATCAATTCTACGTTATCGTTAACCTTGACTTTACCGCGTTCGATCCTTCCAGTAGCCACAGTACCACGACCTGTGATGGTGAACACATCTTCTACAGCCATCAAGAATGGTTTGTCTATAGCCCGCTCAGGATTGGGAATGTAAGAATCTACAGCATCCATCAACTCATAGATTTTATCTACCCAAGGATTTTCACCTCGTTGAGTTTCGGGATTTGCGGTCATTGCTTGGAGAGCTTGTAGACCTGATCCTTTGATAATGGGAATATTGTCGCCATCGAAATCATAGCTGGTCAGCAGTTCCCGCAGTTCTAGTTCTACCAATTCCATCAACTCTTCATCATCCATCATATCTTCTTTGTTCAAGAAGACGACCAGACTAGGAACACCGACTTGTTTTGCCAAGAGGATGTGTTCACGGGTTTGGGGCATAGGACCATCCGTAGCCGCAACTACCAAGATACCTCCGTCCATTTGTGCCGCACCTGTGATCATGTTTTTCACATAGTCAGCGTGTCCTGGACAGTCTACGTGAGCATAGTGACGACTTTTAGTTTCATACTCTACGTGAGCCGTATTGATGGTAATACCCCGGGCTTTTTCTTCTGGTGCATTATCAATCTGGTCGTAGCCTTTAGCTACAGCTTGACCCATAGCCGCCAAGGTCATGGTAATAGCTGCTGTTAAAGTAGTTTTGCCGTGGTCAACGTGGCCAACAGTACCGATATTAACGTGAGGTTTAGTTCTTTCAAACTTTGCGCGTGCCATGTATACTTTTTTCCTTTTTTAATTAAGCGTTTCCTTTACTTTTGGCAATGATAGTTTCAGCCACGCTCCGAGGTACTTCCTCGTAGTGACTAAACTCCATCGTAAAAATTCCCCGACCTTGGGTTTTTGACCGGATATCAGTAGCGTAACCAAACATGGTTGCTAGTGGAACTTTCGATACTACCTTCGCAACCCCATTTTCAGTGCTTTGGCTTTCAATCTGTCCTCTGCGGGAGATTAAGTCACCGATGACAGTTCCCATAAAGTCTTCAGGTACTTCAACTTCAACTTTCATCATCGGCTCTAAGATGACAGGAGAAGCTTTTGCAGCCGCTTCCTTGATTGCCATAGAACCGGCAATTTTGAAAGCCATTTCTGAAGAGTCTACGTCATGGTAAGAACCGTGTATTAATGTGGCTTTGACATCAATGAGTGGATATCCAGCTAAAATACCGGATTCACAACATTCTTTCATTCCTTGTTCAGCAGGTCCTATGTACTCTTTGGGTACAATCCCACCGACAATTTTAGAAACAAAGACAAAACCCGTACCGGGTTCACCTGGTTCTAAATTGATCACCACGTGACCATACTGACCCTTACCACCACTTTGACGGATAAATTTACCATCAATTTTTTCGACGGCTTTGCGGATGGTTTCGCGGTAAGCCACTTGGGGCGCACCAACGTTTGCCTCTACTTTAAATTCCCGTAACATCCTGTCTACGAGAATTTCTAGGTGCAATTCTCCCATTCCCGCAATTACAGTTTGGTTCGTTTCGGGATCAACCCGCACACGGAAGGTGGGATCTTCTTCCGACAGGGATTGTAGTGCTTTGGAAAGCTTGTCCATGTCGTTCTTGGTTTTGGGTTCAACCGCTACCGAGATTACTGGCTCAGGAATAAACAGGGATTCCAAAATTACTGGTGAGCCTTCATCACAAAGGGTATCACCTGTCAAAGTATCTTTTAATCCTAGTGCAGCACCTAAATCACCAGCCCGTAGTTCATCCACGTCTTGCCGATCATCTGCTTTCATCAGCACTAATCGAGAAATCCGCTCTTTTTTGTTCTTACTGGCGTTGAGAATATAACTACCTTTCTTCAACACACCAGAATAAACACGAACGAAGGTCAGGCGACCATAAGGATCAGCCATAATCTTAAATGCCAAAGCTGATAATGGTTCGTTATCATCAGCATGACGTTCTACGGGATCACCGTTGAGTAGTGTACCTTGAATTGGCGGTACTTCTGTTGGTGCCGGTAGGTAATCTATCACCGCGTCCAACATCAGTTGCACGCCTTTATTCTTAAAGGCTGAACCGCACAGCACTGGTACAATTGTTCCTTCAATTGTCCCCTTTCTTAAAGCAGAACGGATTTCCGCTTCTGTCAGTTCTTCACCTTCAAAATATTTAGTCATCAAAGTATCTTCGGTTTCCGCTACTGCTTCTACCAATTTTGTCCGATACTCTGATGCTTTTTCTTGTAATTCTGCTGGAATTTCTGTTTCTTGGATATCAGTCCCTTGATCGTTTGTGTACATATATGCACACATCCGTACCAAGTCAACAATGCCTTTAAATTCAGTTTCACTACCAATAGGCAATTGAATGGCGATCGCATTGGCCCGCAAGCGATCGCGCATCTGATCATGCACTCTATAGAAGTTCGCACCGGTGCGATCCATCTTGTTAATAAAGGCAATGCGAGGTACTTTATAGCGGTCTGCTTGTCGCCATACTGTTTCTGACTGTGGTTGTACACCACCTACGGAACAAAACACAGCGATTACACCATCTAATACTCGCATGGAACGTTCAACTTCAATGGTGAAGTCTACGTGACCCGGAGTATCAATAATGTTAATTTGATGATCTTTCCAACTGGTACTAATTGCAGCCGCAGTGATGGTGATTCCCCGCTCCCGCTCCTGCTCCATCCAGTCTGTGACGGCTGTTCCTTCGTGAACTTCGCCAATTTTGTGAATGATCCCAGAGTAAAATAATATTCTCTCTGTCGTCGTTGTTTTTCCCGCATCTATATGCGCCGCAATACCGATATTGCGTACTCTCTCTAGCGGGTTTGTGCGTGCCACCATTACCTCCTATCGTTGTCGCCATGATATCTTGTATATTACTGCTGCTATATAAATCCTAGACCAAGCTAGACATTTACTTCTTACTTCAATGGGAGCATGGGAGCGGTTATCCCTCAGTAAGCTTTCACGCTTTAGCCAAACGCAATCATTTTTCCTTTGAAAAAACTATCACTATCATCGCCTGGTTTTCGCTTCAGTAATAGTTTGATTAAAGACTATGGCCTTGCTATCCCTACTATCAGATCATTCACATTGTATATGAATTACTGAACATTCAGTAAAGGAAGATATATCGTTTTTCTACTTAGTTTAGTAACGATAGTGTGCAAATGCTTTGTTTGCTTCTGCCATGCGATGCGTTTCTTCCCGCTTACGAATAGCACTGCCCGTTTCATTCGCCGCGTCCATTAACTCATTCGCCAGTCTTCCGGCCATGGTTTTCCCCGGACGTTGACGAGAATACTGTACTAACCAACGTAATGCTAGGGTCGTTCCCCTATCTGTACGTACTTCCATTGGTACTTGGTAGGTTGCTCCACCGACTCGGCGAGCTTTTACTTCTACTAATGGTGTAGCGTTACGCACTGCTTTTTCAAAAGTTTCCAAGGGACTTCCACCAGTGCGTTCTTCAATAGTTTTTAAGGCATCATAAACTATTCTGGCGGCAATTGATTTTTTGCCATGACGCATTAGCCGTCGCATCATCATACTGATCAGGCGACTATTGTACACTGAGTCCGGCGGCACTGGCCGCCTTTGACTAACACCACGACGAGACATACTTAATCCTTGAATAGGGAATTTGGCAATGAAATTATATGTTATCAGAACACAGAGGACTAAAAGCGGTTTCATCAGCCGCTTCATTTTCCTAATTTTGTTTATGGCTTGATTAGTTGTCAAGAGACTGAATTAATTCACTTTATTGTCTGTCACCAGACACAGAAGACGAGAACTTAATCTACTTTTAAATTTAGATGAAAGTGCTGTTATCTTTTACAGGATTATTCTCAGAATCATGCAACTTACTTTCTATGCTGGACACAGAATTTTGCTCAGGACGATTAACCGTATTGACGCGATTAACCGCCTTTTTCCTATTTTTTACCGGCTTTTTGGCGTTTAGTTCCATATTTGGAACGCCCTTGTTTCCTGTCTTTAACTCCGGCTGTATCTAATGTACCACGGATAATATGGTATCTAACTCCGGGCAAGTCTTTCACCCGACCACCGCGAATCATAACTACGGAGTGTTCTTGTAAGTTATGACCGATACCTGGGATGTAAGCTGTGACTTCAAATCCCGAGGTCAGCCTGACCCTGGCTACCTTGCGGAGTGCTGAGTTAGGTTTTTTAGGTGTTGTTGTGTACACTCTGGTGCAAACGCCTCGACGTTGAGGACATTCTTTCAGAGCAGGGGACTTGGTTTTCTGACGCGCTAGTTCGCGCTCACTACGGATTAGCTGCTGTATTGTTGGCATGAGTTACAGCGCGTGAAGCTGCTTTATAATCTAAGTTTTAACAAATCCTGATTATATCATTTTTTCTGATTTTCTGTCAATTATTTTGGAAGGGAACAGGGAACAGGGAACAGGGAATAGGGAACAGGGGACAGGGAATAGGGAACTCTTAACAGGGAACAGGGAACAGGTAATTCTTAACTACTGACAACGGACAACTGACAACGGACAACTAACAACTAACCAATAGAGAAAGAATTACCACAACTACATTTGGATGTTGCTTGGGGGTTATGAAAGCGAAAACCACCACCCATGAGGTCTTCTGCATAATCTAGTGACAAGCCATGAATGTAATTTAGGCTTCCTGGGTCTATAACTAGACGAATATCATCAAACTCTACCATCTGGTCTGTGGCTTGTACAGTTGTATCAAAACCTAAATCGTAAAACCAGTCAGCACAGCCACCAGATTTCACCCGCAAACGAAATAAAATATTTGCTGGTTGTTTGGATTTTAAACGCCTAATTTCATTAATGGCTGCTGAACTTAAATTGATCATGGAATTTTTTTATTGGTCAGTGATCAAAAAGAAAAAAATCTCCCCTGTCTATTCCCTTGTATCTATTGTCTATTTTTCACGTGCATAGTCATCTTGATAGCGAATAATATCATCTTCTCCTAAATATTCGCCATTTTGCACTTCAATCAAAATCAAGGGAATCACGCCGGGATTTTCTAAGCGATGAGTTGTACATTGGGGAACATAGGTTGATTGATTATTGCTTAATAATATCTCGTGATCGCCACAAACTACTTTGGCTGTACCTGAAACAACTATCCAGTGTTCACTACGGTGGTGGTGCATTTGTAAACTCAGGCGATGACCTGGTTTGACTTCAATACGCTTAATTTTATATCCGCGACCCTCTTCCAAGACTGTGAAAGACCCCCAAGGACGTAATTCACCCGCAGCAATGCCTCTAGAATTAATTGTTGGTTGTAAAGTTAGTGTATTCGTGGGGACAGTTTCTGATAATTTAGCCATAATTACCTCATTTGGAGACATAATAAACCCGTTTTTAGCTTTAACAGTTGATGATAAAGGGGGCGAAATTCGGCCACTTTGATTAAGATAGCAAAAGTCAACACTGGCTGGTAAAATGAGAATGTTCAAACTAATTGTCTACATAAAATCTTTATCAAAAACACGACTTAGGATAAGATGTGAATAAGATCGCCGACTTCTTTGAAGGTTTCAAGATATTTTCCGTTCATCTACTTAGGGCTTGCTGATAGCGTAGCGTAGCGTTAGCCATATAAACCTAAAACCATTTATTAATAAAGGGTTTCGCGGATTTTTACCACAAAAAAGTGCAAGGTTTTGGCTAATGGTGTCTTAAAATAGGTGCATTTTTATTTGTTGGATTTGGAAAATTGAGGATATCCAGACAGTTAAAACTGTTCCCAGTTAAGAGTTCCCAGTTAAGAGTTCCCTGTTCCCTCCCCATAAGTGCATTTTTATTTGTTGGATTTGGAAAATTGAGGATATCCAGACAGTTAAAACTGTTCCCTGTTCCCTGTTAAGAGTTCCCAGTTAAGAGTTCCCAGTTAAGAGTTCCCAGTTAAGAGTTAAGAGTTCCCTCCCCTCACAGACAACTTTTTCAGCAAGCCCTACTTACTTCTTTTTTGTGTTTTGGGTAATTCCTGATTTTGATTCTAGAAAAATTCCAATACCGTTGTGAACACGGGCTGCTGTATTCGGAGAACGATCCAGCAATTGACCACCTAAATAAAGACTGGTAGAACTACCACCATCTAAGTTTAAAGCGTTAATACAACCCATTGTTTGCATTAATTTGGCTTGTTCTTCTAAGGTTGGTCCGCCACCACCAGCGCGATTATGCACGGTAGCGATGATTAAGTTACCTGTATTAAGGGTACAAATACTGCTACGAACTGCTTGACTTTTCATAAAAGCAGGACCGAATTTCTCAGCTTCTCCGTCGAGGACTATTTGCCGATTTTCTAATAATAGGGGTCCTGCACCGATAATATGAGGATAACGACTAAATTCGGGTGTGCTGGTGGTGTTGGTAATGTTAATTTTTGTCCCAGTGGGTAATTGTGGTGTCTCGTTACGAAAAATCAGCAGATAACCATTTGGGGGAATAGGAATAGCATTTATACCAGTTTTACCCCCTGGTAATTGATTAGTTACTTGATTGTTTTCCACGACAATTATATTTTCATTCTCAGTTAAGGGTGTATAAGTATCTCCCCATAGAGGTGTATATCTTGCAATACCATTTTGAACATAGCCAGTATTGAGTAAAATAATAGGTAGTTTTTGGTTATTGTTGCTAGTTAAGGTTTCTGTGAGGGTGAGACGGCCAAAATAAAATTGTCCTTTATTATTCCAAGCTATTGCTCCCCGGTTCAGAATTGGTCCTGATATCCATTGATTATCTCGTCTAATTGCCCCTAATGGTAATTTATTATTGCGGTTAAAATAACCACCGTTAATTGCGGCTACTGCTAAGTAATTTTGGGCAGTTTGAATTAAGGGAGCAGTACCTGTTAATGTTTGCGCGTTAGTTAATATCGGTTTAATGCTTAATCCTACTGTGCGAGGATTAATATCTAACCAAACTACAGGAAAGCGGTCTGTTCCTAAAGTTACTAGCTGCTGTCGCCATTGTAACCCCTGCGCCCAGGTAATAGTTCTTTGAACTATGGTTTCCGGCTGAATATCAATTACTAGGCGATTTGGCTGGGAAAGTGTGCTAATTTTTATAGACTGTCCAAAGGGAATACTCAAATTGATAATTGTTTGATTATTGACAGTTTCTATTTTTTGAATGGGTGATTCTGTGCTTTGTGCTATAGGTGGTTTAGGGTTATAAACTGCGAGTAAATCCGAATTAACAGTAGTATTTAAAGTAACAGTCCATTCCCGGTTGGCTGGTGTGGTAGATTTGGGGATAATTTCGTCAGGATCTACTACTTTTTTAACTGGTAATTCTTGTCTAATTTGCCAAAAAGTTGGGTTATCTAAGTCTAGTACAATCCGATCCCCTTTTGGTTGTTTACTAAGACGAATATTTCTCAGTTGGGAAGGAGGAGGGTTAATTACTAATGTGTTACCATTAGCTTTTATTTGCCATTTTGCTGTTATAGCTAATTTACTTATGTCTAAATAACGATATCCACCGCTTATTTTAGTGTTCAGAATAATAGGATTTGTTAATGCAGAAAACCACTGTATTGGTTGTTTACTAGGATTGTTACTACTGAGTAAATCTATGCCCATCAATTGCTTAACTGCGCCATCACTGATATAAGTTTGATTTCCTGTTGGTTGTAACCATGCTCCCGGTAAGGTGCGGCCATTTATAGTAATTTGATTGCCAACGCTAACAGCAGCGGGAATAGAATTTGGTACACTAGGGATATTTTGAGCCAAAGCAGCATAATTAGCAGTTAAACACAGTGCTACTGACAGTAGTGGTGACGGAGAATTGAGCATTTTCTAGATCATTGTGTTTTTTGATAAAGTTATTATGCAATAACCAGGCTAAAGAAAATTGATCAAAAAGTTAAAAAAAATAATTATCTTTTTTAGAAATAATCATGATAATATGTATATTGGGTTTTTATCTCTTATCAAGAGTAACAAACAGTTGTCACACTAAAAATACTGGAGATAGCTGCTTTAAATAATACACACTACTTGGAGACTATGATCGTAGTCTGGGAGATTAGATCTAAAATTCCCACAGCTCTAAAATTTTAGATTAGGGTAATTTTTTTTAGAGTGCATAAACAAATAAAAAATAGAGTAGGCACTGATAACACAGCTTTGGCTATATGTCAAGCTAAGGCTAAAATTGTTATCCCTAAATTTTGGTAATTATGTATTTCTATCGAGTGCCAATAAATGAGAAAATTTCCCTATAGCAGTAGTAACAACGTCTGTACCTCAACATTTCAGGAATAAAGTATGAGTCATCAATCAAATCAGGGTCAGCAAACTACAATGTCAGATATTAGTTGTCAGGATACTTATTTAGGACAAAAGTGGTTAGTAGAAGAAAGGGATGCTTGTGGAGTAGGGTTTATTACCCATCGTCAAAATATAGCTAGTCATGAAATTTTAAACAAGGCTTTAAATGCTTTAACTTGCTTAGAACATAGGGGGGGTTGTAGTGCTGACCAAGATTCTGGTGACGGTGCGGGGATACTGACAGCAATTCCTTGGGAATTATTGGCAGAAGATAGCCATCAGAGAATTGATTTTGCTAGTCTAGGTAATATGGCTGTGGGGATGATATTTTTACCCCAAGACTCAGAAGCCTCCCAAATTGCTAAAAACGCATTTGAGCAAATAGCAGCAGAAGAGAAATTGACTGTACTAGGCTGGCGAGTAGTGCCGGTGCGTCCAGAGGTGTTAGGTATACAAGCTAGAGAAAATCAACCTCGTATAGAACAGGTTATAATTTCTTGCGCTGATAAAAGCGGTGATGAATTAGAAAGAGAACTGTATATTGCGAGTAAACGCATTATGCAAGCGGGAAGAAGGATTTCTGAAGATTTCTATGTATGTTCTTTCTCTAGTCGCACTATTGTTTATAAAGGCATGGTACGTTCGGCTGTATTGGGGGATTTTTACGAGGATCTCAAGCATCCTGCTTTTAAAGTATCATTTGCGGTATACCATCGCCGCTTTAGTACCAATACTATGCCGAAATGGCCTTTAGCTCAACCCATGCGGTTATTAGGTCACAATGGAGAAATTAATACCCTGCTGGGGAATATTAATTGGATGATGGCACGGGAAGCGACTCTGAGTCATCCAATTTGGAAAGATCGTTTTGATGAACTCAAGCCACTGGTAAACATTGATAATAGTGATTCTGCTACTTTAGACAATGTATTAGAGTTACTGGTACGTTCGGGACGCAGCCCTTTAGAAGGGTTAATGATGATGGTTCCCGAAGCATACAAAAATCAACCTGCTTTAGCGGAATATCCAGAGATTGTAGATTTTTATGAATATTATAGCGGTTTGCAAGAAGCATGGGATGGACCAGCACTTTTAGTATTTAGTGATGGTAAAAAGGTAGGTGCAACCTTAGACCGCAATGGTTTAAGACCTGCGCGTTATGTCATTACTAAAGATGATTATATCGTTGTGGCTTCGGAAGCGGGAGTTGTAGATTTCCCAGAAGAGAATGTTCTGGAAAAGGGTAGACTAGGACCAGGACAAATGATTGCGGTGGATTTGAATACCCAAGAGATCCTGAAAAACTGGGAGATTAAACAACGTATTGCGAAACAGTATCCTTATGGAGAATGGTTGCAAAAATATCGTTTAGAACTGAGTAAGTTAGTGAAGGGTAAGTCTGTAGTTAATGGCAATGGTAACGGTAATGGGCATTTGTCAACAAACAACGGACAACGGACAACTGACAAAATTGATACACAAGTTCTCTTGCAACAGCAAATTGCTTTTGGCTACACTCTAGAAGATGTGGAAATGGTCATTCACCCCATGGCCAGCACTGGTGCGGAAGCGACTTTCTGTATGGGTGATGATACTCCATTGGCTGTGCTTTCAGACAAACCCCATTTACTGTATGACTATTTTAAACAACGTTTTGCCCAAGTGACTAATCCGGCTATTGACCCTTTGCGGGAGAAGCTGGTCATGTCTTTGACGGTGGAACTGGGGGAACGGGGGAATTTATTAGAACCTAAGCCAGAGTACGCTCGTAAGCTCAAATTAGAATCGCCTGTACTCACTCAAACAGAATTAGAAGCAATTAAACTGTCAGGATTTGCTACAGCCGAGTTGTCAACTTTATTTCCCATATCTACTGGACCAGATGGTTTGCAGTCCGCTGTGGAATCCTTGCAAAAACAAGCGGCGGAATCTGTACGGGCTGGGGCGAAGATATTAATATTAAGCGATCGCACTGGTACGGGTATTGCTGCGGAATATACTTATATTCCTCCGTTATTAGCCATTGGTGCGGTTCACCATTATTTAATCAGCGCTGGGTTGCGAATGAAAACGTCCTTAATTGTGGATACCGCCCAGTGTTGGAGTACCCATCATTTTGCTTGTCTGTTGGGTTATGGTGCGGGTGCTATTTGTCCCTATATGGCCTTGGATACTGTCAGTGCTTGGTGGGATGATCCTAAAACCCAGCAGTTTATGACTAGGGGTAAAATTGCTACTTTGACCTGGGAAAAAGCTATAGAAAATTATCGCCAAGCTGTAGAATCAGGTTTATTGAAAATTCTCTCAAAAATGGGAATTTCTCTGCTTTCTAGCTACCAAGCAGCACAAATATTTGAAGCAATTGGTATTGGTGGTGATTTACTAAAATTGGGTTTTCGAGGGACGACTTCCCGTATTGGTGGTTTAAGTGTGAGTGAATTGGCTCAAGAAGTTTTATCTTTCCACAGTAAGGCTTTCCCAGAATTGACAGTGAACAAGTTAGAAAATCTGGGTTTTGTTCAATACCGTCCCAGTGGAGAATATCACAGTAATAACCCAGAGTTGGCTAAGGCTCTGCACAAGGCAGTTAATGGTAAGCAATATGACCATTATCAACTGTATAAACAACATCTGCAAAACCGACCTGTGACAGCACTGCGTGATTTATTGGATTTCCACAGTGAACGGACACCAATTCCTTTGTCAAAAGTAGAGTCCGTTAATGATATTGTGCGGCGTTTTTGTACCGGGGGGATGTCTTTAGGGGCTTTGTCACGAGAAGCACATGAAACTTTAGCGATCGCTATGAATCGCATTGGTGGTAAGTCTAATTCTGGTGAAGGTGGAGAAGATCCGGTTCGTTACAACGCTTTAAATGATGTTGACACCACAGGTAAATCTCCTACTTTCCCCCATTTGCATGGGTTAAGAAATGGTGATACCGCTGCAAGTGCCATTAGACAAGTTGCGTCAGGGCGGTTTGGCGTTACACCCCAATATCTAGCCACAGCTAAACAAATTGAAATTAAAATCGCTCAAGGTGCAAAACCAGGAGAAGGTGGACAGTTACCAGGTCCCAAGGTTAGTCCCTATATTGCCATGTTACGGCGTTCTAAACCCGGTGTAACTTTGATTTCTCCACCACCCCACCATGATATTTACTCTATTGAAGACTTAGCACAGTTGATTTTTGATTTGCACCAAATTAACCCTCAAGCCCCAGTTTCAGTGAAATTAGTCGCAGAAATCGGTATTGGCACAATTGCTGCGGGTGTAGCTAAGGCTAATGCTGATATTATCCAAATTTCAGGTCATGATGGCGGTACCGGTGCATCACCCTTGGCTTCTATTAAACACGCTGGTACTCCTTGGGAATTGGGCTTAACAGAAGTACATCGAGTATTAATGGAGCAAAGGCTACGTAATAGCGTCATCTTACGTGTAGATGGTGGTTTAAAAAGTGGCTGGGATGTTTTGATTGCTGCTTTAATGGGTGCAGAAGAGTTTGGTTTCGGTTCAATAGCTATGATTGCGGAAGGTTGCATTATGGCGCGAATTTGTCACACTAACAACTGTCCTGTGGGTGTAGCTTCTCAGAAAGAGGAACTGCGGAAGCGGTTTACAGGAGTTCCCGAAAACGTTGTCAACTTCTTCTACTTTGTCGCGGAGGAAGTGCGGAGTCTGTTAGCTAAATTGGGATATCGTTCCTTATCAGAGGTAATTGGTCGCGCTGACTTATTAACAGTACGCTCTGATGTAAAACTCAATAAAACCCAAGCTGTGAACTTAGATTGTTTAACTAAGCTACCAGATACAAAAATTAATCGTGATTGGTTAGTACATGAGAAAGTTCATAGTAATGGACCTGTATTAGATGATCAACTACTAGTTGATGCGGATATTCGTCGAGGAATCCAGGAACAGGGGATAGTTAGTAAAACCTACGCCGTCGTAAATACCGATAGAACCGTCGGAACTCGGTTGAATGGGGCGATCGCTTCAAAATATGGTGACAACGGCTTTAAAGGGCAAATTAACCTCAAGTTTCAAGGTAGTGTCGGGCAAAGCTTCGGCGCTTTTAATCTTGATGGTGTAGTTTTAAGCTTAGAGGGTGAAGCTAATGACTATGTAGGGAAGGGAATGAATGGTGGGGAAATTATCATTAAACCCCCAGCAAATGCGACTTACAACCCAGCGGAAAACGTAATTGTCGGTAATACTTGCCTTTATGGTGCGACGGGTGGTATATTATTTGCCAATGGTTTAGCCGGAGAACGGTTTGCTGTGCGGAACTCTAAAGGAACAGCCGTCATTGAAGGGGCTGGTGATCACTGCTGTGAGTATATGACGGGTGGTGTAATTGTCGTCCTGGGTAAAGCAGGCCGCAACGTGGGCGCAGGTATGACCGGTGGTTTAGCGTATTTCCTGGATGAAGTCGGTAATTTCCCTGATTTTGTCAATCATGCCATTGTTAAAGTGCAACGTGTTGTCAGTGAAGCAGGTGCAAAACAATTGTATGAGTTAATTGAAACCCATGCCCGGAAAACTGGTTCACCCAAGGCACAGGAAATTATTGCTAATTGGTCAGGGTATTTACCTAAATTCTGGCAATTAGTACCACCTTCGGAAGCTGATAGTCTAGAGGCTAAAGTGGCAGAAAAACAGTTGAGTTCTGTGTAGTTTGTCTGAATCAGGATTTATTTAGATCCCCGACTTTTTAAAGAAGTCGGGGATTTTCATTCATTAAAAGAATACTATAATTTGCGTAGATAAACTCCGTTAGTATAGTTATAGCTGGTACTATACACTTTGCACCCAGAATGAACTTCAACTATGCCTTACAGTGATTTTACACTTAAAAAAGTCCGTCAAGATTTAGCGATCGCAATTCATGAAGGAGGACGGTTTTTTCCAGATATTCCTCCTGTAAAACCTGATGATTTACTAAATCAAGAACTAGAAGAAGGTTTACCATTAGTGCTTGCAAGAGGTAGTGAAAAAGCCCGTTCTGAATGGATTATTAGCCCTGTATTAACGGCTGTTCGACGATTATTAAATCGGCAAATTAGTCTTTTTTCTGGAGAAGATTTTACCGTAGATCCTAACTTGGGACTAAATGGCATTTGTGATTTTCTCATTAGTAAATCACCAACTCAATTAGAAATTCAAGCACCAGCCATTATTATTATAGAAGCAAAAAAAGAAAATCTTAACGGTAGTTTAGGTCAATGTATCGCGGAAATGGTAGCTGCTCAAAAATTTAATACTGCTAATAATATAACTATTCCCACCATTTTCGGTTCTGTTACCAGTGGAACAACCTGGAAATTTTTAAAATTGGAGGATAATTCAGTCACAATTGATATAACAGAATACCCAATACCACCAGTAGAGCAAATTTTAGCATTTCTGATGTGGATGGTATCACCAGATTAATTTTGTAAGTTAAAATAAAGGAGGTGGTAAAGCTGGACATATTAGTGGCAACACTTTCTATAATTCTAACAATGAAAAAATAGCAACATTAGGAGCAGATTGGAAAATTTATGATGTCCATAGAATTTTCGTAGGTTAGGTTAAGCGAAAGCGCAACCCAACATCATCAAAGAAATAAATGTCGGGTTTCCTTACGTCAACCCAACCTACACTTGACTGTATTTATCCTGTTCATCCTTTAATCCTTTTTTGTCTGAATCAGGATGTCCAGGATTTGAGGATTTGCAGGATTTAATTAATAACTAAGTAGCTGGTTGTAATTAAATATAATCAGATCCCCGACTTCTTAAAGAAGTCGGGGATCTTGTTGTTCATAACTCATTTAGGATTGCTATAGTTAGTCGTTTATTTAACTGTAATTTGTCCGTTCATTAGCATGGGTAGTAACCAATCTCTTAATTGGGTTAGTTGTTGATTTTGTAGATGATTATTTAAAATCAGTTGGTTATATTTAGAAACTATTAGTTCATATTTCTTGAGATGTTCTTTATCTGGATAAACAAGTTTTAAATTAAATAAGTCATCTTTTGTAATTGAACCAAAAGTTGTACCTATATTATTACGATGATCAAATGTTGTTTTAAAATATTCCATCACATAAAAAAGATATGAATTAAAACCCGATTTACTTCTTAAAGCAGCTAGTCCACGACCAATACAGCAATCATTATCTGCAATATTTAATGTACCAACTGGCGCTCTTACACTTAAAAGTATATCTCCTTTTTTAGCCATTCGGCTTGGTTGTGTGGTATATTGTCTAATAGTTGGAAATCTCCAGCCAAAATCTGTTGAACCTTGAAAAAATATCTCACCTTTTTTTTCTTCATTATAAGATTCTCCATCAGGAGATTGTCCCATTGTAATATCTGCAATATTTGACAACTTTTTAACTTCCCAACCCGCAGGAATTGCTCGTTTAAGCTCATGATTATACACCATTTTACCGCCAGAGGATTTGTAAGGTGTGCCGTTTTCATCGGGAAAATCAAACTGCACAAACCAATAATCATATATTGTTTTCGCTAGATTTTCTAATTCTGAATTGATGCGATTATTAAGTTCTATTTTGTCATCAAGAGAAGATAGAATAGAAACTAATAAATCTTGTTGATTTCTACTTGGTAGCAAAATAGGACAATTAGAAAATGTTTGAGCATTTATATTTCCTCTTGTACTACCTAATGATAAGTTATTAACCCATGTGCGGTATTCGTTAGAAATAGTAAAATACTTTAAATATTTAGGATTGACTTTTTTAGGATCAAGCGAATATTTAATTAAAAAGCCGGCATAAGCTAATATTCCATTCTTACTTTCATGATAGTAAGTTTTGCCAGTTGAATTTCCTGTTCTAGCAAATACAATATCACCATCATTAAGAATGTATTTTTCTATATTTTCAGAACTAACACTTTTTTTATCATTATCTAAAAGGTTTCCATCTGGAGAAATATCAGTAATTCTTAAATATCTAACTTTATTCGTGTCAAAATCTTCTGCTGAAGCAGGTATACCATAAATACCCGTTTGATCTTTCAAGCATAAATTTTTCAATAACTCTCTATTCATACTTTAACCCCTCTAATTGTTTCTTAATCTCATCTTCTAACTTCCTAGACTCACTAAAAAGACTATTCAAATTATTAGTAAACCCCTGAATTTTCTCGTCAAACTCCTCCTGAGTAATATCTGTATACTCAATCTTCACATCAAAATATTGCCCCGCACTGAGAGAATAATTTTTTTCCGTAATTTGATCATAACTCACCACTACAGAAAAATCCTCAATCGCTTTCTTATTATTAAAAGTCGTAATAATTTGATTTTCTTCCACTTCCGTTAACACCGTTTTCTGATTCTTCCCATCCTTCACAGTTTCACCTAAATTAGAAGCATCAATCAAAACCACATCATCCTTATTTCCCTTATCAATAAACAAAATAGAAACATTCGTTCCCGTCGTTGCGAAAATATTACTCGGCATGGATACCACACCTGCTAACATTTTCTCATCTACTAATTTAGTCCTAATAGCTTTATCAATACCCGACTGTGCGGTAATAAAACCCGTAGGAACAACCACAGCAGCTTTACCCTGTTCATTGAGAGAGTAAATAATATGTTGTAAAAACAGGGTATAAATCGCCATTTTATCGGTAGCTTTGTGAGGAACTTTAGGAATACCCGCAAAAAAACGCTCTTTATTTTCCTTGGTATCTAAATCCTTTTGATAATCACTAAAATCCATCTTAAAAGGTGGATTAGAAACTATATAATCAAACTTCATTAATCTTGCACTTTGTTTGTGATAAGGATGCAATAAAGTATTACCTTGGATAATATTAGGAATAGAATGGACAAGATTATTTAAAATCAAGTTCAACCGTAATAAACTAGATGCTTTTTGAGAAATATCCTGAGAATAAATAGTACAGTTATCTTCACCAATAGCATGGGCAATATTCATTAACAAAGTTCCTGAACCCGCAGAAGGATCATAAACTGTGACATTATTTACTTTATCTTTTACCAAAATCGCCGCCATAATTTTAGCTACAGCATGAGGTGTATAATATTCAGCATATTTACCACCATTATCTTTATTGTAATCTTTAATTAAATATTCAAATAAAGTGGCAAAAAAATCATATTTCTGTGTAAAAATATGCTCTGCACTAAATTTAATCAACTGGTTAATCATTGCTTTGCAAAAAGCATCACGTTTAGAAGTATCTGTAATAAATTCACTGACTCTATCAAACAGAGGAATTTTTGTATCTCCTTCGGTTTTGACTGAGAAAATATCACTATTTTGAATGGCAATATCTCGCAAAGTATCATCAAATAACCTCGCAAAATTATCATCATTCTGTTTTTCAAATAAAGTAGAAATAAAATGATCTGGTTTTAATTGTGCTGTATTAGCAGGTAATTGATATAATATAAATTCATACTCATCTTCAGTCTTATTTTTTAATACCTGTTCCCATTTTTCTGCTTTAGCAATTTCTTCATCAATATTTTTTACTTCATAAGCAAATTTATCATTAGCTAATTTATACAGAAAAACTTGAGTAATGATTTTAAATTCATTCCCATCATTACCCAAACCATAGGAAGCACAAATGGCCTTGAGATTATCAATTAATTCTTTAATTTTACTGGCAAAATCTACACTATCTAAGTGTTTCATGCAATACCTCTGTTATACTCGTTTATATATTCTTTCACAATTAAACTATTGATATATTTAGACATTTCCGCATTAATATCAATTTTTTGCTGATTCTTAAATTGGTCAATGAGTAATCTTATCATCTGCTGGCTAAAATAACTCTCATTGTTCAGAATATTTGTATTTTGTAAAATCAGATCATCCGCTTTAGTCTTTAAACCACGCAATGCTTCATAAATTTTTCGTTCTGTTACAGCAAATTTTTTCGACTCTAATAACCGCTTATGAATACGAACATATTTAACATCTTGACCATATTTAGCCTTTAATAGATTATTTTGGCGATTAAGTTCTTTAATCTGTTCATAAATTCTATTCAAACTGCTAATATTTTGATTCATTTCTTCTTGCTTGACTTCATTTAACTTTTTCTGTTTAAATAATCTTTCTAACTCCTCTTTTAAACTGATAAATTGCGGATCTGCTTGATCAAAATTATGATCTATAGTTTCAATAGTACGACGTAATGTATTTTTCAATTCATCCGCTAGTATAAGTTCTTCTTCTCCAACTTTCACAAAGGAAAAAACTACATCTACTAATGCTGCATTTAGCAAGTTTACCGACTCCGTACCACTTTCTAAACGCTGTTTAAGATTTAACATATCTAAACGATTACTAGCTTCTCTATATAATAGATTCAATTTTTGAAAGTCTGCTTTTTCTAACAGTTCATAATTTCCCATTAACCGAATTAAATTATAGAGACTTTTGGCATTTTCTAAGGATTTTTTCAGGGTTAAAATAGTTTCTCGATCCTGTATTTGGTTAATTTGTTGAGAGAATATTTCCGCGTTAGTAGTATCATAACGGAATAAAACATCTTCAATTTCTGCAATTTCTGTTTCTATTTCTTCTTTTGATTTAAACAAGCGTGAATAATTTTCTAATTCATCTCCTAATTCTGCTTGTAACTCCTTAAAATATGCTTCATTTGTAGCATCAAATTCTTTGCGAATATCTGCAAAATCTACTACAAAACCATAACGAAAACTCTTATAAGGACGGTTAACGCGGGTTAATGCTTGTAATAAATTATGTTGTTTAATTAATCTTCCTAAATACAACTTTTTCAACCGTTTAGCATCAAAACCAGTCAATAACATATTATAAACAAATAAAATATCAATTTTACCTTC
>JBJUHT010000236.1:0-2691 GCA_046070105.1 Dolichospermum sp. | reverse complement strand
CGATACGCGAAAGAGGTAAAGGTCATAAGCACAAAGCCAATATAGCCATGTTTGCAATGAAAATAATTGAAGATTTCAAATCAACAAAAAAATTCGATTCCGATTTTTTTTAAAACAGGAGACAAAAACAATGAACGATTTAAGCCATCTTGACATTTGCGTAGTTTCAATAAAACCTGATGAGTATGACTGTCTGTCAAGCCACCTTGACAAGTTAGACAGTCATAAAGGCTGGGAGATAAAGTATTACGCCCCCAATGGGGGTGTATTGGCATTGGATATTACAGATAAACAAGGCAACTACTTCTGTGTTGCCACTGACCACATAGATCCAGACAGTCTACGTGATCACTTTGCTTATGCCAAAGAAGCAATTGATCAAATATCGAGTGCCATAATAATCTAAAACTTTTTATAGCCCTCTATTTTGAGGGTTTTTTTATTGCTTATTATTAGTACACTTGTATAGAATAAATTTATGAGATTAAGTATTGACAGATTATAAGAAGTAGACTATATTAATTACATAAGGAAAACACAAAAAAAAGAGGAATGAAAGGCATTCTTTGGGCTGTTTTATTATCACCCTTGGATATTCCCAAGCGGTATCCGAATGGAAGTCCACACCATATTACCCTAAAGTATGGTGTGGAGCGCGAAGACTGGGAACATTGGGAAGGCTGGAAGTTTTCCACCAAAACGAGATTTGAAGCTTGGAACGGCAATATCCAAGCTGTAGTTCTAAATCATCCAGATTTAGGGGAAATCAAAGTCAAGAACCCTCACATTACCATTAGCTGGTGTGATGGTATTAAACCAGTAGAATCAAATACAATGCTTGAAAATAGTTTTGATTCTCGTATAATACTGGCTTCATTGGATTTTGTAATCGAATTTAAAAAGTGGGGTTAGTTTAATGGATGTTTATTTTTTTAGTCGTCATAATCCCCTACCAGAAATGGTGGCGGAACTGGGTAAGATTACTTTTCAGTATAGAGGGACAATATCCTCTATAAAAAAAGATGGTGATACCATCAAATTCCTAGAATTACCACTGGACGGCAGTAATGCCGTTTTACATAGCATTCCTGCTAACTCCATAGTGGTGGCAGTTGCCCCACTGACATTGCAACAACAATGGCTAGAGGCTGGAATTAAATTCCTTCTGATTCCCCAAAACAGAAGGCAGGTTATAGATGGAGAAATCGTTTTTTGTCATTCAGGACTAACTAGGATAAAAGAAATAATAATTGATTCAGAACAATGGAGCGGTATACCTGTTTCATTGCAGGAAAAACATTTAGAGCGGCAGATCGCGCCAAAATGATCCTTTTTTACAACTTTTAAAATAAGAACCCGGTCACTGCGCCGGGTTTTTTATTGCTTATTATGCACTCGTATGAAATAAATTTATAGAATTAAGTATTGACAGGTTATAGAAAATAGATTATATTAATTACATAAGGGAAACACACAGAAGACAATCATGTTGGCAACTCAAAGACCGGAGTATTTAATAAAAAAACCAGAACAAAAGTTTTGGTGTGTCCAAGTTGAAAAAGTAGCACAAGACGGTGAACGCACCGTATCGTTTAATTATTTCAATTGCCCCAAAAAGGCAAAAGAATTTGACAAAAAATATGGACATTCTTGTTTTGATGTTTCTGATTTTCAGTATTCCACTATAGAGGAAATGAGGAAACGCAGAGGTGTCAAACACTTCTAGCTTTTAACCCGGTCATTGTGCCGGGTTTTTTATTGTCTACTTATATTGTATCTGTATGAAATAAATTTACAAGATTAAGTATTAACAGTATTTAAAAAGTAGACTATTATGATTATATAAGGAAACAGAGGGCAAATGAATAGCACATACAAAAACTATGAATTAATTGATATCGGCTCTAACAAAGAACCCGGTGTTTATAAAGATAATAAGATTTTGATCAAAGGGGTACATTTTGATATTGAATCATGTTACCAATCAGAAGGAGTAATTCTTTTAAATAAAAAGGGAGATGAGCTTCCTTGCCATGAGTTTGAGAATTGGGTTAAACATTGGGAGGATACAACAACCAAGGTAATCCCAAGACATCCTTTGTATTCAAAGAGAGCAGATGAATCAAATCTCAGAGAATACTTCTTTAAAAAATATCCAGACCTAAAACAATTTTCAGATTATTTAAAAATGTTCATGTATCCTACACCCAATGTAACCTTTGAATACCAGGGCATAAAAGAGTTGTCGACAGAATCTACAGTCTACAAATACGATGGAGAAGAGATTGCCATTTCAGTAGCCGAAGCTCTTGAGAGAGCGATCACGTTTAAGAAATATGCTGACGCTAGAACGGCAAAGACTATTCAGCAATAGCAAGCTAAGAATCACAGCAGCAGGGTGAAGCTGACCATGTTGCTTACAAAGTGCGAAAACCTTGCAAGTCTAGCCACTTTCAATCAAATTTAAACCTGGTCTTTGCGCCGGGTTTTTTATTACTTATTATGCACTCGTATGAAATAAATTTATAGAATTAAGTATTGACAGGTTATAGAAAGTAGACTATATTAATTACATGAGGAGGCAGGGAACAAACACCACTCACCCTGATAAGTTGATGGACAAATTACAAAAAAGACAAAAACTTCTCATTAACTTAATCACCCGCGTGGGTGGTAGGAAAAACATCCAGA
>JBJUHT010000235.1:0-37729 GCA_046070105.1 Dolichospermum sp. | reverse complement strand
GGCAAGATGCCCACCCCACAAGAGTTTTATTATTAAAATTTGTACCTCATAACAAAGGAATCTGCTGTAAGTAAAAAAATAAGTTAAAAATAAGTCAAAAATCAAAATTATGTCTGGTTCTAGAAATGATTGGTTTCCCACATCTGTTTGGCACTTTCTAGTCGAAAATCATCAACAATTAAATCCTATCTTATTGCAAACTATCTATACAGAACAACAACAAGATAGTCAAGGTGAACAATGGTCAAATATGCTAGGATGGCATAGTGTAGATAATTTACACCAACGAGAATCCTTTCACAACTTTACACAAATTATCAATAAAAATGTTTTAGAAGTTGCCACATTTCTACAATGGGATTTAGAAAAATTTAACCTGAAAATCACAACTTGTTGGGCAATTATTAATCGTAAATTTGCTGCTAATTCCGTACATAATCACCCCAATTCTATTTTAAGCGGAGTTTACTATTTGAAAACTCCTGAAAATTGTGGCGGCATATTTTTTTGCGATCCTCGACCAGGATCACAAATGATCATACCACCATCTCTAGAGTTTAACTTATGGACTCTACCGAGAATAACTTACAAAGCCTGTGCGGGAACAATGTTAATCTTTCCCAGTTGGCTTTTACATGGTGTAGAAATGAATATGAGCAATGAAGATCGAGTTTGTATTAGTTTTAATATTGGCATCGTACCTATCAAAAAATAAAACCCTTCATCTTCCTAACTTTACCATATTTCAGCACTGATTACAGATTTATAAGTTAATTTCAATTGTCAAAGCTAGTTGATAGAGATAACGACGAGATAAACCTGTATTCTTTGCTATTTCTCTACTAGCTTGAGAACGAGAAATACCTTGTTTGATCATTGATAATAACTCATTTTTTAATTCTGTTTCTGTGAGTTGAGGTTTACTAGATGCAGTTCCTGCTACTAAAAGAGTATATTCCCCTTGGGGTTCTTTTTCTTGATAATTAGCAATTGCTTCTTCAATAGTCCCTCGCCAAAATTCTTCATATAATTTAGTCAGTTCTCGTGCTATAACTAAAAAGCGATCGCTGCCTAAAATTTCTCCCAAATCTGCTAAAGTATCTCGTAATCTGTGGGGTGATTCATAAAAAACTAAAGTTCGAGATTCACTTTGTAAAGATGTTAAATATTCCTTTCTTTTTTGACTTTTAGCCGGCAAAAACCCATCAAAAATAAATCTATCAGTGGGTAATCCAGCCGCACTCAAAGCCGTAATTACAGCACTTGCACCAGGAATAGGGACAACATTTATATTATGATCAATACAAGCCTTAATTAACTCATATCCCGGGTCAGAAATTCCCGGCATTCCCGCATCACTTACTAATGCGATCGCTTTGCCATATTGCAAATACTCTAGTAATTCAGGAATGCGACTATTACTATTATGTTCATAATAACTAATTTGGGGAGTTCTCACTTGAAAATGTTGCAATAATTTTCCTGTATGTCTTGTATCTTCCGCTGCAATCATATCTACTGCTTGTAAAATTCGCACCGCCCTAAAAGTCATATCTTCTAAGTTGCCAATGGGTGTAGCCACAATATAAAGTGTTCCTGGTTTTGGTTCAGTTTGCATATCAATTTCACACTAATTCAACAGATTAAAAAATTTCTAGGTTGATTAATTTTATTTACCTTACCAAATCATAAAACCTCAATTGGGAATTAACCGCAAATGAAAATAGATGAACGCAGCTAAGGCTGTAATTTGGTAGAGTGGTAAATGGTATAATACATCTTTAACTATACATCATATCGTCAGGTAAAAATTCAGATGTAAAAATTTCTGTTAAACTATAAGGACAACTTTCGGGAAATGAAGACAGTCCGGTTTCTCGTTCTGCACTAATCATAGCCAGTTGGTAGATTTTTTCTAAAGAATCAGCTAAAAAAGATTTAAGACTAGGATTTTCTGCCAAAAGTTTTTCTAAACGTAAACGTTGTTCCTTAATAGTTAATTGCCAACTGCGAGAACGCAAGTTAGATTGAAACTGCCATTTAAGTAAGTGCATAAGTAGTAATTCTAATCTACTTTCTAATTCTCGTTTTTCCGAACGTCCCATATCTTCAATTTCTTCAGCAATATTACGAAAATCAATTTGATTAAATTGTCCCTTTCTTAATAGTTGTGCTTGTTCTTGAGTCCAAGCATAAAAATCATGATCATGGCTAGTTAAATTCATAAATTCTCCTATAATCTACCTATAATTTACTTAATAGTTCAGAAATTGCAATGACCAATTTAGGCTTATTTGTCGGTTTAATTACCTTAGATCTAATTTATCTCGCGGACTCTCCTCCCCAAAATAATCAAAAGTTAGTCGCTACTGATTATACTGTAGCAGCCGGAGGACCTGCAACAAACGCCGCTGTCACTTTCAGTCATTTAGGCAACCAAACCACAGTATTAGGTGTATTGGGTTCTCACCAGATCACACAGCTAATTTCTAGGGATTTAGAAAATTGCCAAGTTGCCATTATTGACTTAGAATCTCACAAGGATACACCACCACCCGTATCTTCTATTATTGTCACCCAAGGTACAGGTGAAAGAGCAGTAATTTCTATTAATGCCACGAAAACTCAGGCAAATATTAACTCTATCTCAGTTAGTATTTTAGAAAATTTAAAAAATTTAGATAATTATGATATTATTCTCATTGATGGGCATCAAATGGAAATTAGTCAAATTATCGCCCAAAATGCTAAAATCCAGAATATTCCCATTGTCATTGACGGTGGTAGTTGGAAACCAGGATTTGCAGAAATATTACCTTTTGTAGACTATGCTATTTGTTCTGCTAATTTTTATCCTCCCCACTGTCAAAATCAACAAGATGTTTTTAACTATTTACGAAAATTTAATATTCCTCATATTGCCATTACTCAAGGAGAAAAACCCATACAATACCTGACTAATAATGTCCGTAATTCCATAAATGTACCAAAAATCCAGCCAGTAGATACACTAGGAGCAGGAGATATTTTTCATGGTGCTTTCTGTCACTATATCCTAGAAAATAGTTTTGTCCAAGCATTAACACTGGCTGCTAATACTGCTGCTAAAGCTTGTCAATATTTTGGGACAAGGAATTGGCTAAATGCAAATACAGGAGATTCCATTGCCATAAGGTACAAATTTTAATAATAAAACTCTTGTGGGGTGGGCATCTTGCCCGCCCGTGGTGTACCTCATAACACCAGAAAGTGCTGTATTTAATGCTGAATTAAAAACCCTATTTGTGTATTTTTGTTGTTTAATTGTCTAATCACACTCAAATTTATCCGCCAATGAAAGATTTATCAGAAATATTAACAATTACCCGAGAAGTAGGCTGGGGTGCTGCCAGTTTACTTAGTTCTTATTATCATGGTACTGGTGAAAAAGCCAATTTAGATGTCAAGTATAAGGACAATGAACCCGTTACAGTTGCAGACCTAGCTGTAAGTGAATATATCTTGTCACAGTTACAAACCGCTTTAGGTCATGAAGACTTTGGTTATATCAGCGAAGAAACTTATAAATCACAACAGGGAAAAAATCCCTCTGAATGGGTATGGATCATTGACCCTTTAGATGGTACAAAAGACTTTATTAACAAAACTGGAGAATATGCAATTCATATTGCCCTAGTCCAAGGAACACAGACAATGTTAGCTGTGGTAGCAGTTCCAGAAACGCAAAAGTTGTACTATGCCACTAGAGGCGGTGGAACTTTTATCGAAACTGCCAGCGGTTCTGTACCCGTGCGGCTGGACGCAACCAAAAATATTCAAGATCTAATTTTAGTTGTTAGTCGTTCCCATCGCCACAATAGGTTAGAATATCTGTTAAAGCATCTACCTTGTCAAAATCAAAAGGTAATTGGTAGCGTCGGTTGCAAAATTGCGGCCATAGTTGAACAGCAAGCAGATGTTTACATTTCCCTTTCCGGTAAGTCCGCACCCAAAGACTGGGATATGGCCGCCCCCGAACTAATTCTCACAGAAGCAGGTGGCAAGTTTACCCATTTTGACTGCACGCCATTAAAATATAATACTGGTGACATTCATCAATGGGGAGAGTTACTAGCGAGTAATTATCAAAATCATGAGGTACTGTGTCAAGAAGCACAAAACATTCTCGCACAGTTTACTGCAATCTCAGGCATTGTTGATTAACAACGCTACAAATTTTTTGGCCAATTTTGCCCATTCTGGGTTAATATTTTGATGTAGTGCTATACTTGGGGAAATAAAGATTATTTTCGGTTGAGTAAGTCGGTTTAAGATTTTTTAAATACGTCTCTCCGAATCTAACTCTCTACACTCTCTGATTTGGGAGACTCTATTCTATGACGATTTACGTTGGTAATTTGTCCTATAAGGTGACAGAAGAAGACCTAAAACTGGCTTTTGCAGATTACGGAACAGTTAGCCGTGTACAAGTGCCTACAGAGCGGGAAAGCGGTCGTTCACGAGGTTTCGCCTTTGTGGAAATGGAAAAAGAAGCAGAAGAAACCGCTGCCATTGAAGCACTTGATGGTGCTGAGTGGATGGGACGTGAGTTAAAAGTCAACAAGGCTAAACCCAAGGAAGACAGAGGCCCGCGCAGTGGCGGCAATTCGGTTAATCGCAGCGGCGGTGGTCGCACGCAGCGTCAACAGTAATCGTCGTCAGCAGTAAGTCTGTTTAAAAAAATTAACATCTAGAGTATCCAGCAGATACAGCCCCAGGCTCAATGCTGCTGGAATATTTTATTTTAGTTTGATTAATTAAAGAACTGTGGAACACACGGTCTTAAAGCTCAGTTAACATCTTCAAAAAAGAGTCGCTGAGAAAACCACACTCATCAAAAAAAAGAGAATGTGGAGTATGTTCTGGCTGTCAAGCATTTAATTGAGAATTAGGAGGAATAAGAATGACACAAGTAGTTTTAGGTGAAAATGAAGGTATTGAGTCAGCATTGCGAAGATTTAAACGGGAAGTTTCCAAAGCGGGAATTTTCCAAGATATGCGGAAAAAGCGTCACTTTGAAACACCTTTAGAAAAAGAAAAGCGTAAAGCTATAGCTAGACACAAACAACGTCGTCAACAACGTTCTCGTTTCAAACGATAAATTTTTAGTCCCATTGAGATCATCCCAAACCCTTGCTAGGATTGAGGATGATCCCGCTCAGTTATTTTTTTGTGCAATTAACTGCTAGATTTCCGCTACTGCTCGTTCAATTAAGCGGCGAGCCAAGGTTTGTGTTCCTGTATGTTCATAGTAATTTGTAGCCACATCTAAAAACGCTGCTACATAGTCTAATTTATCATCAGCAAAGTCTATAAAACCTTGGCAATGGTGTAATACACTTTGGGCTGTTAAAGCATTAGCGGTAACAATACCATTCATCCAGCCCTTAACCGAGTCTACACTATTACCAATAAAGTCTATTTTCTCACCAATACCACTACCAGGAATTTTATCTTGGATGGTGCTAAAAGTTGAATTTTGTTGTAACTCTTGGGGGTTCATTTGACTGAGCATTGATAATGATTTATTGATAAAATCAGGTCCTAAAGGTATTAAACCATCAACACAAATTAACGCCACCATACGTATCAAAGACTCTCCAGCATACTCACCCAAAGAAGCAACAAAATCGCCAATACTATCTCCAGGAATGCCATTAATTTGACAAAAAGCCACTAATTCAGCAACTATTTTCAAAGTCAGATCAATAGTTTGGGCTTTGTCTGCTTTGGGAGTAATAGAATTTAAAAAACCGAAAAGAGGAATTTTTTCTCCGATTTTATTAGCTAAAGCGGCTGCACCTAAAACCTTATCTGTACCGTCAACAGTTTGATACAGCCAGAGCGCGGTTTGATATCCTTGGGATTTGTCATTAAATAGATAAATCGCCCTTTCACCAATTTGTTGAATTAAATCCTCGTCTGTTTCACCGGTAACAGTTTTAATGGTATTCACAAAACCAACCGTATTTTGCCATTCACCAGGAGCAACAAAATCCAAAGCATTTAATAGAGAAACTGTCAAATTATTGGTAGGAAGTTCATCAACTAATTGGAAAATTGGTTTACTCACAAAAATCTCCTTATTTTGTATTTGTGGTTTTGTATTCGTGTCAATTGCTAGTAGGGAAATAGGCAAAAATTTTCTTAATTACCAATAACTAGCCTAAACTAGATAACCGGGAACATTAGTTAGCTACCTACAGCAGTTTTCATGTATTTGTACCACACGCTAATTTTTCTATTCCTTTCTTCCTTTGCGTCTTTGCGCCTTGGCGTGAGATATAAAATGTGGTTCATTTACCCGAAAATCGCTGTAAGTAGGTGAACGGAAAAAAACCGACATAAGTAACGAAAAGTAAAGTTGCCCAAAACCTGTCCCCTGTTCCCTTGTAATAACGACAATTTTTAACGCCAACCTAACTATTTCAAATTAGCTAAACCATCAAGATTAAACTTCTCTATCCATATTGCGCGATCATTAACTGTGAATAATGGATCTTTAGAAATAACCTTGACTTGGTACTTATTCACCAAAACCGAAGTTTGAGTTTTTCCAAGTTGTATAGAGGGATAGCCGCCTATTTTCTCAGTACTATTAGCAAATTTTGATGCTGCTCCCGGTATACTGCTAGTATCAGAAATTGCCAATTGAGCCACTACTTTACCGTCTTTTTTCAGGTTAGCCTCCGCAAAGCCTTTTTTTTCTTGGGTATAAACTCGATCATAACCATCACCACTACCAGGAAAGAATTGATTTAATTTGCTACCTTGAGTCGCATTTTTAACTACAGCCTGTCCGCTTTTCTGTCTGCTACTTTCCTGTTGTACCTGATCAAAGCGACTAGGTGCTTTTGGGGAGCAAGCCGTAGTCAGTAAGACAAGTGATAGTAATACAGCAGCTAAAACTCTCCGTCCACGATTTTTGAGCATTTTTGGCTTCTCCTTGATAGTTAGGCTTTGTTACCCATTAAACCAGAAATTTACTTTTAAGTAGGTTGGCGTTAAAAATTGTCGTTATGACAAGGGAACAGGGAACAGGTTTTCGGCAACTTTACTTTTTGTTACTTATGTCGGTTTTTTTCCGTTCACCTACTTAAATAACTATTGAATGTATTGGGAATAACATATTCTTTGATATTTTTGGATTATATACTAGACTAGGCGGTGAGCTATAATCGCGTAAAAAGGATCTCCTCCGGGTACTCCCAACCACTGTAAAAAATTTGGTGCTGTTGACTTTGAGCAAATCACTTCTGGTGTTGAGAATCCTGGTACTGATCTAAAATAACTCTTAACCAATTCTACCCTAAAAGCTTCCGAACCGTCTCGCCAAACTTGAATAGCTTTTTGAAAAAACATCCGGTTAGAAAAACTAATAATTGCTATCCCACCAGGTTTAAGAACTCGGTGTATTTCCGAACATACAGCCTCTGGGTATTGGAGATACTGCACAGAAACACAGTTAATAACAGCATCGAACTCTTGATCTAAGCAAGGTAACTGAGGGTTTGTATTGAGATTTTGGACAAAATAATGATTTAATTGAGGATTTCGGGCTAATTCCTCAGCATTGAGTCCATGTCCTTCTACATGAGCAAAATCTCTATCTGTGGGTAAATGGGATACCCAACTACTCATCATATCAAGAATCCGGGCATTAGCTGGAATGCGCTGACGATATAAATCCGTTAATTGCTGAATAAAACCCTCATCTACATGAGTAACAAAGCGGGGGTAATTATAGAATAACTGATCATCTGAGTCATCTAATTTAATTCGTTGATGTGGTTGTAATCTCATGAGTTTCTTATTTGGTATTTGGTAAATTGGATCTGATATATGAAAATTTATGTAAACATAGATATAGTTATAATTAGGAGTATGTTAGAATGCAGAAATATTGTCAACATCTATTATATTTTATGAACTCATGAAAAAATCAATTTCGCCAATTACTTTAATTTTTAGCTGTGTATCTTTGATAGCTTGTACTAGCATCCTCAAGGATATATTTAAACAAGAGGCTGCTGCTACTGTAACACAAAATCAAACAAAAACTGTTCTCTTAGTAGTCAGTGAAAAAGATCATAAACAAGCATCTTCTCTGCAATTAGCAACAGAAGAGAAGAAAGAACCTGTTTCTAAAAACCTAGATCAAAATAAGAATACTAAAAAAAGTGCAAATCAACAACCAAAGGAGGGAACAGTTAAAAAAATAGTCAATGGTGATTTAATGTGTTATGTCACCTTAGTAGATAATAAAGGAATAGAACACAATGTTGGCGCGAGTTTTGAAATTTGTGCTGACGAGAAGAAATTTATAAACAAAAAAGTCCGCGTCGTTTATGAAGTAACATCAGTTAATGATTGTCAGAGTGCAGAACCCTGTGGGAAAAGTCGCAAAGAATTAATCATTACTAAAATGGAAGTTGTGAATAAAGTTTCCCAAAAAGATTCATACACTTTGAGTAATGGAAAATGGAAAATTGCTATTAGTAATACGAACTCTTGGAATGGGGTAAATGGTACAGGAAATGTGAGTTATAAAGGATGTGATGCTAATGGTAAATGTGTGAGTTTAACAGGTGGTAAAATAGTTTGTCGTCATGGTCTATGTCGTACAGTTTGGAAAGGTGGAAATTACACTTATATTTTAGAACAACCCATGACTGAAAATGGTAATGCTGATTCTACTTTGACAGTGAGAAAAGATAGAACTGAGGTTTTAAAAGTTACAGGTTTGAAAGCTATACCTGATAGATAATCAAAAAAAAGCCCCAGTTTATTTTCACTCAATTATTAAATATTAATTGATTATTAGGTGTTGCATAATAGCGGTATGAATTGTATTTTTATCCTGAAATCAGCAACGTCAATTATTACTCTTCTGGGGTAAAATTTTGGTCAAGAAAATTAAGAGCGTGGTTGCGGAGTTCAAAATATTCCGTAGAGTTTCGCATGGCCATTCTATCTCTAGGATGTGCAAAAGGAACTGTTAAGATTTCTCCAATATTTGCAGATGGTCCATTAGTCATTAAAATGATCCGATCTGACATATAAATTGCTTCGTCCACATCATGGGTAATCATCATAACTGCTTGACGATGATGTTCCCAAATATCTAATACTTGACGTTGTAATTTACCACGAGTGAGAGCGTCTAAAGCCCCAAAAGGTTCGTCCATTAATAGCATTTTGGGACGAATTGCTAAAGCTCTAGCAATACCTACCCTTTGTTTCATACCTCCAGAAATTTCATCAGGATATTTATCGGCTGCTGCTGTTAAGTTTACCATAGCCAAGTGTTCATTGACAATGCTAATTTTTTCAGCGCGATTGGCATTTTTTAATACTTCATCTACAGCTAAACGGATATTTTCGCGGACAGTTAACCAGGGTAATAATGAGTAATTTTGAAATACCATCATTCTGTCCGCTCCTGGTTTACGAATCTCTTTTCCCTGTAAACGTACCGAACCAGAAGTAGCTTTTTCAAAACCGCCAATTATTTTTAATAATGTGGATTTACCGCAGCCAGAATGACCAATGACAGAGATATATTCATCTTCACCAATAGTCAAATTAATGTTATTTAAAACGACAAATTTGCCTTTATCTGGGGTGGGATAAGATTTAACTAAGTTCTCAATTTCTAAAAATCCGTTTCGTTGTCTTTCTGTGGTATTATTATCTGTTAAAATTGGATATGCCATGATTAATCACCCTTGATCTAATTAACTTTTTTTAAGACATAAAAAATCGAGCAGGAGCATGAGCGCGAATATCAAAACTATGAAGATATCCTACAGGATCACTAGGATCAAATCCTTTTTTATCTATAAATGCCTCTGGAGGTTCAACCTTATAATCATTTGCGGGACATTGAATACCCATTTCTGTGGCTATTTCCCGATATAAATCTGTTCTCCAACCTTTTGCGGCTATTTGTTCAGCGTTTTTAGGAATTTCTTGAATTTGTCCCCAACGGGCTGCTTGAGTCATTAACCACAGACAGCGAGAACGCCATAAAAATGTCGAATGTTCTCCTATTTCGTGGGGAATAGTGTTAGGAAGATCATAAAAGATTGTGGTATCATCTGCTTTGATAGTGCGGTCTTGACCATCAAAACCACCATAGTTGTAATTGCCAATAATTCCCGGTGCGGTAAACTTAGTAATAGGAACACCTGATTTTTTGGGTTTTGCACCAGTAAAAGCACGTTCTGTGAGTAATTCGGCTATTTGTTGACGATTTTCAGGTTGGCTACAATATTGACAAGCTTCTATCATGGCTTTGACTAAAGAACGGTAAGTTTTAGGATAATTAATAATAAAAGATTCCATTACTCCTAATAGTCTGTCTGGGTGTTCATACCAGATTTCCTTACCTTGAGCAAAAGTAAAACCGACACCTTCATTGCCCGCAATTGCTCTAGTATTCCAAGGTTCAGCAACCATATAGGCTTGCATTGCGCCAATTCTCATATTTGTTACCATTTGTGGTGGAGGAACAATAATGATCCGAAATTCTTTAAGAGGATTAACACCCGCAGCAGCGGAAAGATAACGAGCGAAATATTCATAAATGGCAGAACTGAGGACTACAGCCCAGATTTTCTTTTCTGGGGGTTGTTTGTCAAAATAGCCGCGAAAGTCCCTTCCAAAGGCTTCTAAAGCCCCCTCAGCGTATTTTTGTTGATATTCGTACCAAGGACGGATACCATAGTCCCACATTTCCTTGTTCATGGTCATAGCGTTACCATGTCGGTGGATAGTCATGGCAGCACATAGGGGAGCGTGACGAGCACCCTCCGCACCAATTCTAGCATTAGTGACAGCACCGGAAACGACAGGAGAAGCGTCGAGACGACCAAAAATCAAACCGTCGCGGGAGGTAGCCCAACTAGCTTCCCGGTTAAGTGTGACATTTAAGCCATATTTACGGAAAAATCCTTTTTTCCAAGCGATCGCAAATGGCGCACAATCATTAACAGGGACATAACCAACCGTAATATTAGGTTTCTCTAAATCTTGGGGTCTGACTATCGGTGTCACCGCTAAAGCTTCCTCTGTTAGTCCTTTAGCAGACCTATCTCCAGAAACAGCACAGGAAGATAATATAATTCCCGCAGTTGTCGCACCCATTCCCGCAATAAAATCCCTGCGAGTTAAATGATTTTCACTCATCATATTAATCATTAATAATTGGAAAATTCTCTTAAACTTGTCTGCTCCTGTGCGTGATCAAAAATCATTAACCTCCTGGACGGTGAGTAACTAACTCTTGAATTTTGCCCACAGCATAATCCAAAATCAACCCAGTTAAACCAATTATAAACACTGCTAAAAACACAGAACTCAGATTTAAACGACTCCATTCGTCCCAAACAAAAAAGCCAATTCCTATACCTCCAGTGAGCATTTCTACAGCTACAATTACTAGCCAAGCAATGCCTAAACTAATTCTCAAACCAGTAAAAATATAAGGTAAACTAGCAGGTAAAATAATTTTAGTAATTTGTCGCCAGCGGGGCATTTCTAATACTTGTGCCACATCTAAATAATCTTTGGGGACGCTAGAAACTCCCAAAGCAGTATTAATAATTGTTGGCCATAGCGACGTAATGAAAATGACAAAAATAGCGGAAGGATCTGCTAAATTAAAAAGAGATAAAGAAATAGGCAACCAAGCCAATGGAGATACAGGTTTAAAAATCTGAATAATGGGATTAAAAGCCAGCATTGCCGGTCTAGACATTCCGATTAAAAAACCCAAAGGAATGGCCACTAAAGCACCCAAACTAAATCCTAATATTACCCGGCGTAAACTGGCTAATAATAACCAACCAACTCCTAAATCTCCCGGACCTCTTTCATAAAATGGATGTAAAATATAGTCCCAATTAGCAATTAAAGCTTCTGGTGGTGTAGGCATTAATTCATGATTAGCTAATGCTACCACCCACCACAACAAAATAATTCCCAAACAGCCTAATGCTGGGAATAAGAAAGTGTCTTGAAAAATTATCGGTTTGGCTTTTCTCCAAACAGTTCGAGTAGCAACTGCTATAATGGCTGCTAAATTTAGTTGCAATATCATTTATTTTACCTCAGCAGAGTTAAGGGTGGGTACAAGCAAATTAAATTAGATAGTACCAACCTTGGACACTGATGAGAGCAGAACAACATTATAATTAATTATCATTAATGATTATGATTCTGTCTCTTCAGTCTTTTCTCAATGCCTACGAAGTTAGCTGACGGGCTAGGGTTGAGAGATACCCTTCTTTACTTGATTTTAGACTGATTTTGAACTAGAAAGCGCAAATTAATCAACTCATCAAGACAAAAATACGCCCCAAAATCTGGTTCCTCCGTTCCAGTGCTACTGTTGTCATCTACTGGACTAGGCTGACTTACTTGAAATTAATAGTATGATTATAACATTGATATCTAGTAATAACATCAGTATTATTCATAAATATTAGTTACTTAACCACTGAATTTTATGCACCTTTTTTTAGGGAGAAAGATCCAGAGAAATTGCTGAATTAGACCGGGAAACGATATATACAAGTTCAGAAGAGATTGAGTTACACCTTGTGCAGGCCAGGCAGGATGCCTGCACCACAAGAGTTTTATTATTAATATCTGTAATTCATAATATCGGAAACTGCTGTAATTAGCAGAAAATCAACAATTATCAATCTAATAAACCTCTTTTTTTCAATTTCACTAAAGCATCTTCAGCAGCAGCTTTTTCGGCTTCTTTTTTACTTTTTCCTTTAGCTTCACCGTATTCTTTGCCGTCTACTAATACTTTAGCTCTAAATTCTGGAGCGTGAGAGGGTCCGCCAATTTGTTCAGTAGCATATTTAGGGGGATTTGTGTTACCTTGAGCCTGTACCCATTCTTGAAACCGATTTTTAGAATCTACATTAGAACGGATTTCAACAATATGTTCTGAGGCATTATCAAATAATGGTTCAACAATAGCGCGAAGTGGTTCAACATTACGATTATTATCTAAATAATAAGCCCCAATTATAGCCTCAAAGGTACTACTTAGTAAGTTAGGATTTTGAAAACCGCCATCTCTAATTGTCCCTTTTCCTAATCTCATTCTAAAGTCTAAACCTACTTCTATAGCAAATTTTGCCAGTTGTTTTTCTTCTACTAATGCGGAACGAAGACGAGTTAATTCATCTTCTCCTTTTTTACCATGTTTATTGTAAAGATATTCACCACTGAGGAAATTTAAAATGGCATCACCAAGAAATTCTAAGCGCTCGTTATGTTCTCCTTCTCCGGGGTTTTCGTTAACATAAGAACGGTGGGTAAGTGCTTGACGGAGGAGTTTTTCGTTATGAAATGTGAGAAGTTTGTGCATTTTGATTTTATATGTTATTTGTAAATTGAATGAGAGAGCGGGCAAGATGCCCGCACCACAAAATTACAATCTGTAAAAGTCAGGTTTTACCTTCATATATTTACCTTTACACCTGGTGGAAATAGGCTATTTCCACGAGAACGGTTACAAGTTAAACAAGCTAGTCTTAAATTTTCTAGAGAATTAGAACCGCCACGACTTTTTGGACGAAGATGATCAATAGTCAGTTTATCTATTGACATTGACTTAGCACACCACCAACAATAAGAACCATATACATCAGAAAGTTTTTGCTTTTTGCTGTGTTTTTGTTGAGGATTCATCTGAATTATTTTCTGTTAATTTCTTTGTCAACAGCTTCAACAAACCACATATCTATAGCAATTCAACTAGATGAAAGAAAAAAACAAAAAATTATTTTTACCCCATTTAGTTTCTCTATGTTAAGCAATTTCAGTTTTAACCAGTTTCAGTCTCAATAACAGGATTCAGAGAAGACATAGACTTTCACAAGTTATGCAATCCTTCCTGACAAATTCTGCATTATAGCTTAGGATGAATATTTATACCGATAATTTATTTTTTTGGTACTAATTGAGTAATTAGCGATTGAATAAAATATCAAGCTAAATATTCAACGGAAGGTATAATGCAGGACTTGTCAGAAAGAAATCCTGCTTTTGAGACAACCACCGACGCTTGCGCGTTAGAGTTTTACTTTAAGTTGCAGTTGTTTCGCTGTCTTGTTCATACATTTACATATTTACATATTGAATTAGGAATGTCAATACTGAATTTTGATTGTAAAATTTGCAACTTTTTATACTACAATTTTTCTGATTTATTTCTGTAAGGTGAGACAAAATTTATTATTATAATAATATATAAAAAGACTAAATTTTAAACCAATGTCTGCTAAAGATATTTTTCATGATGCTGTTAGGAAAGGATTAGAAAAAGAGGGTTGGGTAATCACGGATGATCCTTTGAGAATTCGATCAGGTAGAGTTGATATGCAAATTGACTTAGGTGGAGAAAAAATCTTAGCTGCTGAAAAAGGAGAAGAAAAGATTGCGGTTGAGATTAAAAGCTTTATTAGTTCCTCAAATATTTCTGAATTTCATACTGCATTAGGTCAATTTCTTAACTATCGTTTTGCTTTAGAAGAACAACAATCTGAGAGATTATTATATTTAGCAGTTCCCAAAACACCTTATGAAACGTTTTTTCAATTGCCTTTTGTAGTAAATGTAATTGAGACTGTCCAACTAAGTTTAATAGTCTATGATCCAAATGAGGAGGTAATTTTATTATGGAAAAAATAGAAAAATATCGTCAATACATCCAAAATTTATTAATTGAATATGCTCAGGGAAGTCCATCAGATGAGGAAATAGAAACTCAACTGATTTTTGATCAAGAAAGAGATCATTATCAGGTTGTTTATACAGGTTGGAAAAATCGCCGACCGATGTATGGTTGTGTTTTACATCTTGATATTAAAAAGGAAAAGATTTGGATACAATACAATGGCACTGAGATAGATATAGCAGATGAATTAGTTAAATTAGGTGTACCAAAAGAAGATATTGTTTTAGCTTTTCATGAGCCTTTGATGAGACAATACACAGGTTTTGCAGTTGGTTAGATCCAGATCAGATCCCCGATTTCTCAAAGAAGTCGAGGATCTAAATTTTATAGAGTATTGATATCAATTCCTTTAGCTTGCAGTTTTGCTAATAAGTTTTGATAATTTTGATGTTCTTGTTCTGCACGTTGATATTCTTGTTCTGCTCGTTGATATTCTTGTTCTGCACGTTGATTTAATTCCAGAGATGTGAGAAACTTACGCCCATCAGGATAATAAATTTCTAAATTATCTGATGTTAATTCAAAACGTATTCCTAATCGTGGACTTACCCAATTATTGACTTCTTCAATTTCTTCAAACCGTTCTTGTTCACGAATAAATCCAGCTAATTCAATTGTATCTGGATTATAAACATAGTATTCTTCTACACCATGACGTTGGTAAAAAAGTAGTTTTTTGACCATTTCTTGAGTACGATTTCCTGGAGATAGGATTTCAAATACTACTTGGGGAACAATATTATTTTCTTCCCATTGTTTGTAAGAACCTCGTCTACCTTTCGGTCTACCAAAAATCACCATGACATCAGGTGCTTGACGGGTTTTTACACTTCCCTCTACAGGATACCAAAGTAAATCACCTGCTACGAAAACATTATTTTCTGAAGCAAATAATATTTCTAGATTTTCTTTAATTTTAACTATCCATTCATAGTGTTCTGTATTTTCTGCCATAGGATTCCCATCACTATCTGGGTAGATGATTCCTGGTTTTATTGCTGTTGTAAGTTGCTGTACCATATATGGATCTACAATTTACCTAAAGTATGAATAGCCGCATCTTTAATTTATCCAATCTTTCGATTAATTGGTTGCGGCGAGGATTGCGTCTACTTATTCCAAGCTGGATGAGACAATAAGGAAGACATGACTCGCACCCCACGCAATTGATTAGAGAGGGGTAGATGACCTCTAGGGGCGGTTAAATCCCAGGTGAACTCGTGGGGGTATCTTGTCCAGTTATTACCATTCTTCCAGCCGATTTTCGGCCAGAGGTTAACCCAATTTTTATTTAAACCTAACCAAATTTCTCGTTGTACGGAAAAGCCGAATTTACCTTGTGAGTGAACTACCCAAAGTTGATTAATGGTGCGTAGGTCTTGAACTGGTAAACTTTCGACTTCTGTGAAGTATAGCCATTTTCTTTTTACTGCTTGAGGACCTGCTGCTTCACACATTTTCTGAATTGTCAAGAGGTCTGCTGCTTGAAAATCTCGATTTACAAGTAGCTTTTGCAAAGAATTGTAACTGATCCCACAGTCCGATTTTAGAGGTACAATTCCTTCAGGAAAGTTAGTTTGTAGAAATTCCTGACTTGTCGGTGCATCAGTATTGTAAATGACTTGGTAGACTTGGCCATCAATCCAAGTTGCTGGATGGTCACGACGTTTCAGCAAAAATTCCTTCAATACCTCTAACCCATCATTACCCAAGTCAGCTAACTGCGGGATGATTTGTTGTTGGACTTTTTCGGACCCAGCGATTAACTTTTGGCGGAGGGAGTCAAGATCATTTGTAGTGCCTGATACAATCATTGGGTCTGTCATGCCATTACTCGTGTTAGCGTGAGCGTGAATAAACTATCTATTGCTATCGGTTATTCTACAAAATGAAGTACAAATAGCGAAAAGTAGTTTACTTCAAATCTTGGGGAAATTTGGAAAACCCCGGAATGTGTACCTGAAAAAATCACTCCCGGTGGCTTTAGTGAAATCCTAGCCCACAATACTTTATCAGCTAAGGGGTGACAAAATCCAGGAGTGACAGAATAAATACTCCTGACTCCTAAGTTGGTGAACTTCTTCTATTTGGAATGTGTTAACTATGTACGAAAAGATTACTCCTCCCACCACCGGCGCAAAAATTACCTTCAAAAACGGTGAACCGGTTGTTCCTGAAAATCCCATTGTCCCATTTATTCGCGGTGATGGTACGGGTATAGATATTTGGCCTGCAACGGAAAAAGTGCTGGATGCCGCAGTCGCAAAAGCATATAATGGCACAAGAAAAATTAGCTGGTTTAAGGTTTATGCTGGTGATGAAGCTTGTGATTTATATGGTACTTATCAGTATTTACCCCAGGATACATTGACGGCTATTAAAGAATATGGCATAGCGATTAAAGGACCTTTGACTACTCCCGTTGGTGGAGGGATTCGTTCTTTAAATGTGGCATTACGTCAAATATTTGACCTGTATACTTGTGTGCGTCCTTGTCGTTATTACGCTGGTACTCCTTCTCCCCACAAAACTCCTGAAAAGTTGGATGTAATTGTTTATCGGGAAAATACGGAAGATATTTATTTGGGAATTGAGTGGAAACAAGGTAGTGAAATAGGGAATCGCCTCATCAAAATCCTCAACGAAGAGTTAATACCCGCTACATCCGAACATGGTAAAAAGCAAATTCCCTTAGATGCTGGTATAGGGATCAAACCTATCAGTAAAACTGGTTCTCAGCGTTTAGTTAGACGGGCGATTAAACACGCTTTGTTATTGCCAAAAAATAAGCAACAAGTCACTTTGGTGCATAAAGGCAATATTATGAAATATACCGAAGGTGCTTTTCGTGACTGGGGTTATGACCTGGCCACTACGGAATTTCGTCAAGAAACTGTTACAGAACGGGAATCTTGGATATTAGGAAATAAAGAGAAAAATCCCAATATTTCCTCAGAAGAAAACGCCCGTCAAATTGATCCTGGTTTTGATGCTTTAACACCAGAGAAAAAAGCCCAAATTGTCAAAGAAGTAGAAACAGTTCTCAATAGAATTTGGGACAGCCACGGCCATGGCAAATGGCAAGAGAAAATCATGGTCAATGACCGCATTGCTGATAGTATCTTTCAACAAATTCAAACTCGTCCAGATGAGTATTCTATTCTGGCTACAATGAACCTGAACGGTGATTATTTATCTGATGCTGCTGCTGCTATTGTTGGCGGTTTAGGCATGGGTCCAGGGGCAAATATTGGCGATTCTTGCGCGATTTTTGAAGCCACTCATGGTACAGCACCAAAACACGCTGGGTTAGATAAAATTAACCCCGGTTCTGTGATTCTTTCCGGTGTGATGATGTTAGAATATATGGGTTGGCAAGCCGCCGCAGATTTGATTAAAAAAGGATTAGGTGATGCTATAGCTAATGGTCAAGTTACTTATGACTTAGCGCGGTTAATTGAACCACCTGTACAACCTTTAAAATGTTCTGAATTTGCCGACGCAATTATCAAACATTTCGGTTAATTTCTGTTATCCTGAAATCAAGTGTTGAGATCCCCGACTTCCTCATAAAGTTGGGGATCTGGCGAATATGAGTATTACAATTAATAACTAGGTTATTTGTATGATAATCAGTGCTTTAAAACTAAATTTAAATACAGTTAATTTTAGTGATGAACAGTTTTATCAACTATGTCAAAAAAACGGTGATTTAAAACTTGAACGCACATCTACGGGAGAATTAATTATTATGCCACCAGTGGGGGGAGAAAGCGGTAATCGAGAGGCAGATTTGATTATTGATTTAGGTGTTTGGAATCGGCAAACAGGACTAGGTTACACTTTTAGTTCTTCTACTATATTTAAATTACCAAATGGTGGCGATCGCTCTCCCGATGTAGCTTGGATTAAAAAAGAACGTTGGGAAGCACTCACTCCCGAAGAAAAACGCAAATTTCCCCCCATTGCACCAGATTTTGTCATTGAATTAAGGTCAGCAACAGACGATTTAAAAACTCTGCATCAGAAAATGCAAGAATATATGGATGCAGGAGTAAAACTGGCATGGTTAATCAATCCTCAACAACAAGAAGTAGAAATTCATCGTTTAGGAAAAGATGTAGAACTACGAAATCTACCTACAAAATTATTAGGAGAAGATATCTTACCGGGATTTAGTTTGAATTTAGATTATTATTAAAATACCCAATACTTTATCCCGATGCCAATCTTTGCGCTAAAATAAACCTGAAATGGGTAAAAATGATATTTTAGGGTCACGTTTCTACAAAGGTTCTAGGAAATACACATTTAATTTTTGAAAATGTGTTTCTGACAAATATCAAATATGTGTAAAAGTTTGTAAAGTTAGGGGTTAAATTCCCATGTAGATAGCTGATTCAGTCCATAGCCATAGGTCAGATTATACTGTAAAGGCGTAATACTGATATAATTCTTTTCAATGGCATGAATATCAAGAGGGATGTCCTTTGGTAAATTTAACTCTAAGGGTGGTTCTACATTTTCTATCACCTCTCCAGTTAACCAGTAATAAGTTTTACCTCTGGGATCAGTTCGCTTATTAAAAACATCCACGTAGCGTCTGACACATTGTCTGGTCAAGGTAACACCAGCAATTTCTTCCCAGGATATAGGAGGAACATTAACATTAAGTAACATTGATTCTGGCAGTGGTTGAGCGGCAATTTTGGCGACTAGGACTTCCGCAAATTTAGCCGCTGGTTGAAAGTCTTTATGAGTATGACTGGTTAAACTAAACGCAACACTAGGAATACCTTCAATTACTCCTTCCATTGCGGCCGAAACAGTCCCAGAGTAGAGAATTTCTGTCCCTAAATTTGCACCTTGGTTAATTCCAGATAGCACTAAGTCGGGTGGAGAATCTAATAAAGCCCATAATGCCAATTTTACACAATCTGAAGGTGTACCATCACAAGCCCAAGCTTTAATATCAGGATCAAACACAGATTCTACCATTTCGGCGCGGATTGGTTGCAGTAAGGTTAATCCATGTCCTGTGGCCGACCTCTCTCGATCTGGACAAACTACTGTCACTTCATGACCCGCTGCGGCTAAGGTGTTGGCTAAGGTACGAATACCCAAAGCGGAAATTCCATCATCGTTGCTAATTAGTAATTTCATTATGTCAGTGGTCAGTGGTTAGTTGTTAGTTGTTAGTTGTCCGTTGTTAGTGGTCAGTTGTCAGTTGTCAGTTGTCCGTTGTTAGTGGTCAGTTGTCAGTTGTCAGTTGTCAGTTGTCAGTTGTTGGTTGTCATTAGGAAATAATATTACCTGTTCCCTATTCCCTGTTCCCTGTTCCCTATTCCCTATTCCCTATTCCCTGTTCCCTATTCCCTATTCCCTGTTCCCTATTCCCTGTTCCCTGTTACCTGTTCCCTAATATAGACTAATGACTAATCACCAATGACTAATAACTAATGACTAACAATTTAGAGGATCAACTTTTAGCATTACGCCAGGAAGGAGAAAAAGCGATCGCCTCTGCTGATACCCTAGAACGCCTAGAAGAACTCAGAGTTAACTATTTGGGTAAAAAGGGACAATTGGGGGCGCTATTGCGAAGTATGGGGCAAATGAGTGCAGAAGAACGTCCTAAGATCGGGGCGATCGCTAATATTGTTAAAGAAGCTATTCAAAATAGCCTTGACCAACAACGCACATTTTTAGAAGGGGCGCAAATTCAGGCACAGCTAGAGGCTGAAACCATAGATGTCACCATGCCTGGTATTTACCGTCCCCAAGGTCGGATTCATCCCCTCAATGGCATTATTGACCAAACCCTAGATATCTTTGTCGGCATGGGTTACACCGTTGCCCAAGGATCAGAAATGGAAACAGATTACTACAATTTTGAAGCTCTGAACACCCCCCCAGATCATCCAGCCCGTGATATGCAGGATACCTTTTATTTACCAGATGGTAATTTACTGCGAACTCATACTTCATCGGTGCAAATTCGCTACATGGAAAAGGAAGAACCACCCATTCGAGTTGTTGCCCCGGGTCGAGTATATCGCAGAGATGATGTAGATGCGACCCACTCAGCAGTTTTCCATCAAATTGAACTTTTAGCCATAGATGAAGGACTGACTTTTACAGACCTGAAAGGAACTGTCAAGATATTTTTACAATCAATATTTGGCGATTTACCAATTCGTTTTCGCGCCAGTTATTTCCCTTTTACTGAACCTTCAGCCGAAGTAGATTTACAATGGAAAGGACGTTGGTTAGAAGTTATGGGTTGCGGTATGGTTGACCCCAATGTTTTGAAATCTGTAGGTTATGATCCTGAAGTTTATAGTGGATTTGCAGCGGGTTTTGGTGTAGAACGTTTTGCCATGGTGTTACATCAAATTGATGATATTCGTCGTTTGTATAATAGCGATTTACGCTTTTTACAACAGTTTTAATATTCAGGCGGGATTTTCCCGCCTTGGATAATTATGAATTAAAACTCAACCAAAACTCAACCAACCAAAAATTTCTTTAACAGTTAATTCTAAATTTATATTTTCTAGAATTGGTAATTTATCGTCACCTTCATATATTTCTATTTTTTGTCCAGGAAAGACAGCCAATACACTTTCTTCTTCTGGGTTTAATAACCAACCTAATTCAGTTCCATGGCGGGAACAATGCAATAATTTAGTTAGGACTCTTTTCTGTGGTTGTTCAGGAGAAAGAATCTCTATTACCCAGTCAGGATGAATTTCAAAACGGTTAGCAATTCTCCCAGATTCAGTTTTGGGAATTCTCTCCCACCGGAACACCGCAATATCAGGCACAATGGTACTACCACCAAAAGTACAACGTAGTTCTGGAAAGGCATAAGCAATCTTTGGCGTTTCTGCTACTTGATTGATATTGGTACAAAATTTAATCTGTAGACGACTGTGTTCACCTTGTGGCATAGGTTTTTGTAGGATTTCCCCGTTAATAAATTCTGATGCTGGTTTAGTTTCTGGTAACTTGACAAAATCTTCTAGTGTAATCTGGCGTTCAGTGGCTATAGTCATAATTGGTAACTAGAAAGCATAGTTATATTATCAACGATAATGTTCAAAATTAGTTTTCAGAAAATATCTGTAAAATCAAGTACATTGGGTGTGTGATAACTAGCAAAGAAAGCGTGAATAAATTAGGACTTACGCACAAGTCACGGAATAATGAACCACGTTCGCGAAGCGTGCCGAAGGCATAGGAACGAAGAGAACGAAGGAAAGAGGGTTTGAGAGATATTTTGCGTAAGTCCTGTAAATTACTTACAGGGGTTTCCGCTCTTATGAGGTACATATTAAGCCCCCTCTCGAAGAGCGGGGAGGGGGTTGGGGGTGGGGTGACTTTGTACCTCATAACATCGGTAAGTGCTGTATCAGTATCGGAATATTTTTCGGTTCTATCATTGGTAGCTATATTCCGCTTTTATGGGATCTAAGTCTATTCTCAATTACCTCAATTCTATTCAATATTATTGGAGGGAATTGTGGAAATATGGCTAGGTTATGGTACTTCCAAATATTTAAAGATTCTATGTAATTTGCGATAATTATTCATCATTAATTAAGTAGGGGTTTAGTAATGCTAAACCCCTGATTTTTACTATTTTATCAAACCAGTTATGAGAAAAATTTCTCATTTCATAATCACATCATGTTGAGAAAGCAACTTTTCTACTTTTGCTTCTTCAATACGGGAAATTAACTTTTTATTTTCATGTAAATCTCTGGTGGTTTTTGCTAAAGTAAATGTAGAACCAACAGAAAAAGCTAAACCCATTCCCATAAATGCTTTTATCCAATTATCTGTGGGTAAATTGATAATACCAGAAGTAGTTATGGAAATAGACAGAATAAAAGCCGCCCATGTTTGAAAAATCCAAGCAGGACTATCTTTTTGTTGATTAAATGTTTGCATCTTTCTCACTTTTTAATTGCTCACTAATAACATAATTATATGTATTAGTTAAAAATTCTGTCATGCTAACTTACCAGTTCGGTAACTGTACTCAATTAAAATTACGAAAAGGGCAGCAAATACAGTAGTTATTGCTACAAAATTTGTACCACTTATTAAAATGGCACAAACTTGCAGACACAAACATAGTTTTCACTTAACTACGCCGTATCCGTGTTTTTTGCGTCTTTGAGAAAATTGATAAGTTTAAATTATCTTTTATTGTAATTTCATAATTTATTCAAAAGTCGCTGAAAGTTTAAGAAAGGTGGCGACGGGGTTAACTGTGATATCATAATAATGATATTAAGAATAATGGAGTGTAAAAACAATTTAAAACAGGGACATATTCCCATTATCAGAATATCACTTGCAGAAAAAAAAGTCAACACATTTCCACAAAAAAATTTTTCCAGGTCATAAGTTTTATTTATACTTTGGGGTATTTCCTTTTGTATTTCTGATATTTTCTCAAGAGAATTTACTAGTAACTGATGTAGAGTAGGGGTAATTAATGAATTACACCTACTTTTGTACTTAGCGTAATTACGCAAATTGTGAAGGATTTAAGAAGTAGATTTTTGTGACTTTTGTTTCTGTCGGCGTTTTGCTGTCATGGCTACACCATGTTGTACTGGATAACCGACTATGGGAATTACTTGATATTTTCTGTCCGACTCTAGATTTTTCAATTCAGTATAGTCAACCCAGTGGATACAATCAACAGGGCAGGTATCTATGGCCTCTTGAATGATTTCTTCCGTGTCCGCATCTTGACGAATTACACGCGATCGCCCATAATCTTCTTCAATGAAGAAAGTATTACGGGCAACATGAGCGCAATGTTTACAGCCAATACAAGTAATTTCATCTACATAAACGCCTTTCTGCCGAACCACACCGCCTAATTCCGGTTCTAAACCGGAACGTTCAGGAATATCTTGCCAAAAACTCCCCAGTTCCGGTTCTAACCCAGAACGGTGATCTTCTTGTTCTTCTCGTGACGGCAGGAACTCAAGCATTACGTACTCCAGCGTTGTACTATTAGACGGATAGAACCATCTTCATTTTTTTGTTGTTCAGCTACTTGGAAGCCTACTTTAGTAGTTTCTTTAACTACCGTTTGATAAGCATAACCTTGAGTAACTTGACGTAAAAACCCATCTACGGATAGATTTTGCTGCCAATATTGTAAATCTGCAACTAATTCGTATTCTTGACCATTCCATCTAAAACCGATATCATAACCATTTTCTTGCTCAATGGTTAGTTCTGCGGACTGAGTTTGACCACGATAACCGCGTACCTCACTAGGTCCTTTCCAGTCTATTCCCAAGGCAGAAAGGGCATCTTGTAGGGATTCCAGATTACGGATTTGTGTCTTAATTTGACTAAAGTGTGACATAGTGGTTTTTAATCAACAAAAATTAATTGGTTGGATAATTTACCATTGGCTGTGGACGATTTGCGTATTCGTCACAGTATTTTCTGTGTTATTGGTGGCAAAGAACTCAGAAGTTGACTCATGACTCAGCACTCTTCCTAGCTGGGCTTCTATAGCTGCTGTGACTTCAGTACAAGAGACACCAATAATACCGGTGACTTTTTCTTGGACTCGTCCGTCTGGATAAATGATGAATTCTAGTGTTTCCATATTCTCAAGCCAACCTGGATACTACAGTTGAATTTTTGGGAATTTATCCCGGTGTGGTTGATTAATCTCCCACAAAATATGATGATACTAAAAGCCGTCTTAGGGAAGACGGGGTTGATAACCCGAACCTTAAATCAAAATTTTTTATAGTCTCTCATATTTTAATATACACACTTGGGAATCTTTACGAAAATTATTATTTTTATGGATATGTAAACATGTACAAAAAGGGAAAATTATCACTATTGATTATCACTATTGAATTTAATTTATGTATCCACCTTCTAGTCTACCTCCTCACAGTTACAATATTTTACCTTCTCGACGAGGAAAGCATAAAATCTTTATTGGTATGGCCCCAGGTGTAGGCAAAACATACAAAATGTTAGAGGAGGGACATCAACTTAAACAAGAGGGTATTGATGTTGTTATTGGCGTATTAGAAACTCACGGACGCAAAGAGACGGCTTTAAAAGCAGAGGGGCTGGAAGTAATTCCTAAAAAAGCGAATATTCACAAAAATATTAACCTTCTGGAAATGGACACAGAGGCAATTTTAACCCGTTCTCCTCAATTAGTTTTAGTTGATGAATTAGCGCATACAAATATACCAGGTTCACCTAGAGAGAAACGCTATCAAGATGTGGAATTAATTTTAGCAGCAGGTATAGATGTTTATTCTACTGTCAATATTCAACATTTGGAAAGTTTGAATGATTTAGTAGCTAGAATTACGGGTGTTGTAGTGCGAGAACGTATTCCCGATATTCTCTTAGATGAAGCGGACGCTGTTGTTGTAATTGATGTTACTCCAGAAACTTTAGAAGAGCGACTGCGGGAAGGTAAAATTTATGCTGCTGATAAAATTGAGCAATCTTTACAAAACTTTTTCCAGCGTCGCAACCTCATTGCTTTAAGGGAATTGGCTTTAAGAGAAGTTGCTGATACTGTTGAAGAAGAAGCAAATACCTCTATTTCCTCCCGACAAGTTCGCAATGTCCATGAACGAGTTTTAGTATGTGTATCTACTTATCCAGATTCGATTCAATTATTACGGCGTGGAGCGCGATTAGCAAATTACATAAATGCAAGATTTTATACTTTATTTGTGGCAGATCCTGACCGTTTTCTCAGTAAAGAAGAAAGTTTACATATTGATACTTGTGAGAAAATGTGCCGAGAATTTGCTGGTGAGTTTCTTCATGTTAAGAGCTACAATGTTCCTAAAGCGATCGCTGAAGTTGCTACAATGAATCATATCACCCAGATAGTTATTGGTGAAAGTCGGCAACCACGATGGAAAAAATTTTTTAAACGCTCTTTTACGGAACGACTATTAGCTCTAATTGGAGCTAAAAATATAGATTTACACATTATTGCTACTGAGAAATAAATTTTAATTTTTGTGAATCTATCTAAAATAGGATGAAATTTTGCTATTGTTTGTATAGAGTGAATATTAGACCTGAAAAAAAATTCTGTAGAGACTTTACTAAAATGATTTCTTTAAGAAGTTGATAGAGAAAGTCTTTACAGTTGATGATTTCATAACGTCTTTAATAATTCATTAACACCTAAAAATCTATCCTTAGAAGTTTTTTAAATTCTTTGGAGATAAAGTTGATGGTTAATGGTGAAAATTAAACTTATTTTTACTAAAAATTAACCTAAAAAGCTGAGTATAGTCATGATCATTGATTAGCAATTTAATACTGAGGTAAATATGTTTAAACGAATTTTAGCAGCTTTAGATCGTTCGGAAATAGGTATAGAAGTATTTAATCAAGCACTATCTTTAGCAAAGTTAGCTGCTGCTGATTTAATGCTTATGCACGTTTTATCCCATGAAGAAGATGGTAGTCCTGAAGCCCTAATTTTTCCGAATATTGATTATTATCCGGGGTGGAATGAAGAAAGTTTTAAATTATACCAAGAACATTGGGAAAAATTTAAAAATGAAAGTTTGCAGATGTTACAGTCATTTAGTAGTCAAGCCAATACAGCGGGTGTTAGTACGGAATTTACGCAAAATAGTGGTAACCCAGGAAGAATGATTTGTGAATTAGCTAGAACTTGGAATGCTGATTTAATTATTATGGGAAGACGGGGACGTTCTGGACTGGCAGAGTTTTTTCTCGGTAGTCAAAGTAACTATGTTTTACATCATGCACCTTGTTCAGTGCAGATTTTACATTTACCAGTAAGTGCTAAAATACAAGAGGAAGAAGTAGTAAGTAATCAGTAATTTCTCTGATTTGACTTTGCAAAGGATGATGAAAATGGTAGAATTAAAGTTCCAAGCCTACGCATCTTTAAAACCAGGGGAAAAGCTACAACCCTGGGAATACGAACCAGCGCCTTTAGGTAGCAATGATGTCGAAATCGCAGTTACCCATAATGGCCTGTGTCATACTGATATTCACATGAGAGATAATGACTGGAATGTGAGTAAATTTCCTCTGGTAGCAGGTCATGAAGTAGTAGGAAATGTTACTCAAATTGGTGCGGATGTAACTGGTATAAAAATTGGCAATCGCCTGGGTTTTGGCTGGATTAGTAATTCTTGTCGAGTCTGTGACGCTTGTTTGCGGGGAGAAGAAAACATTTGTCGTCAGGGTTATAAAGGATTAATTGTCGGAAATCATGGCGGTTTTGCCAATAAATTACGAGCTTGCGCCGATTTTGCCTATAAAATCCCAGATAATCTAGATTCGGCCAGCGCTGCTCCTTTATTATGTGCTGGAATTACAGTTTATACACCCTTACGCACGTATATCAAATATCCGGGGGCTAAGGTGGGAGTGCTGGGAATTGGTGGGTTAGGACATCTAGCCATTAAATTTGCGGAGGCTATGGGGGCAGAAGTGACAGCTTTTTCTACATCATCTGATAAAGAAGCTGAGGCCAAAGAATTTGGGGCGCATTATTTCTGTAATTGGAAAAATACTGAACAAATTAAAGAAGTGAGTGGCACTTTAGACTTACTTTTATGTACGGTTTCCTCGGAAATTGACTGGAACAAAGCCTTTGGTTTACTAGCAAATAACGGTGTTTTGTGTTTGGTGGGGCTGCCGGTTTCTACCTTGAATATACCGCTTTTACCCTTGGTATTTGGTCAAAAAGCCATCGCTGGGAGTGTGGTAGGTGGAAGGCGTTTTATGAAAGAAATGCTGGAATTTGCTGCAATTCACCAAATAAAACCAATGATTGAAACTATACCGATTTCCCAAATTAATGCAGCCATGGATAGGGTGGTAGCAAATAAAGCTCGCTATCGCATTGTTTTAGTATAGTTTTGGCATTGGTGAATCAAGGTATAAATTTTTTCTCACGCGAAGGCGCAAAGAGTCCTATGAAAACTGCTGTTTCATATCCTACAGGAGATAAGCGTTTAAAGATATTAGATGCTACTATTAAGCGTCATCAATATCAACAAGATGCACTCATTGAAATTCTACATCGTGCTTCTGAACTATTTGGTTATTTAGAAGCGGATTCGTTGCTTGATATTGCCCATAGTCTAAAATTACCACCTAGTCAGGTTTATGGAGTAGCTACTTTTTATCATTTGTTTTCCCTGGCACCAAAAGGAGTTCATAAATGTGTGGTTTGCACGGGTACAGCTTGTTATGTTAAAAACTCTCAAAAGATTTTAACACAAGTGGAAAAACTGACGCAAATTCACGCAGGAGAAACTACCAAAGATGGTCAAATTTCCTTAATGACAGCTAGGTGTTTAGGGGCTTGTGGAGTTGCTCCAGCGGTGGTCTTGGATGGTGTGGTTTTAGGTAATCAAACCCCAGAATCAGTGTGCGAAAAAGTGGGAGTATGGTGGCAAAATGGAACTAAATGAATTATTAGAAATTGCCGAAAAAGAACTTTCTGAGCGAAAATCTCTAGAAATTCGCTGTTGTACTGCTGCGGCTTGTCTGTCTTCTGATTCCCAAGCTGTTAAAGACAATTTAGCAGCAGTTATCAAAGCTGAGAATTTACAGGATACTGTGCAAGTTACGGGTGTGGGTTGTATGCGTCTTTGTTGTCAAGGACCATTGGTACAGGTGGAAAATTGGGCAAATCCTCTAGAATCAAAGTTGTATGAAAAAGTGACACCGGTAAATGCTCCAGAAATTATTCGCGGGTTGAATGGAGAAGTAACAAATTTACAGACAGGTGATTTAAACCAGCCGTTTTTTAGTCGCCAATTGCCCATAGTCCTAGAAAATAGTGGTAAAATTGACCCCGAACGGATTCAAGCTTATATTGAGGCCAAGGGTTATCAAGCCCTTTACCAAGTGCTGCGGGAAATGAAGCCCACGGAGGTGGTAGAAACCATTACCAAAAGCGGTTTACGGGGACGCGGGGGTGCTGGTTATCCCACTGGTTTAAAATGGGGGACCGTGGCCAAATCCCATACTGGGAAAAAGTTTGTTATTTGTAATGCTGATGAGGGTGATCCCGGTGCATTTATGGATAGGAGTGTATTGGAAAGTGATCCCCATCGAGTTTTGGAAGGAATGGCGATCGCAGCCTACGCCATTGGGGCAAATCAAGGCTATATTTATGTTAGAGCCGAATATCCTCTGGCTATTAAACGCCTAGAAATTGCCATTCGTCAAGCCCAACACTTGGGATTTTTAGGTTCGCAAATATTTGACTCTCCCTTCGATTTTAAAGTGGAAATCCGCATTGGGGCTGGGGCTTATGTCTGCGGTGAGGAAACGGCTTTAATGGCTTCTATTGAGGGTAAACGTGGTGTCCCTCATCCCCGTCCTCCTTACCCTGCTGAGTCCGGTTTATGGGGCTATCCCACTTTAATTAATAATGTGGAAACCTTTGCCAATATCGCGCCTATTATCCGCAAAGGTGCAGAGTGGTTTGCTAGTATTGGTATTAATAAAAGCAAGGGTACTAAGGTATTTGCCTTAGCCGGCAAAATCCGTAACACGGGTTTAATAGAAGTACCAATGGGGACATCTTTACAAGAAATTGTTGAAGACATGGGAGGAGGTGTTCCAGACGGTGGTATTGCTAAAGCTGTACAAACCGGTGGACCTTCAGGAGGATGTATTCCGGCTTCCGCTTTTGCTACACCTGTAGATTATGAATCTTTAATGGCTTTGGGTTCAATCATGGGTTCTGGGGGGATGATTGTTATGGATCAAACCACAAATATGGTAGATGTGGCTCGCTTTTTTATGGAATTTTGCATGGATGAATCTTGTGGTAAGTGTATTCCTTGTCGCGTTGGTACTGTGCAATTATACGGTTTATTAACGAAGATTACGAGGGGAGAAGGTTCACTGGCTGATTTAGATTTACTCGAAGAACTTAGTGATATGGTAAAAAATACTAGTTTATGTGGTTTAGGACAGTCTGCACCAAATCCAGTTTTTAGCACTTTGCGTTATTTTCGCCATGAGTATTTACAATTAGTTATTGATCATTAATTATTACCCATTACCCATTACCCATTACCTATAAGCAAATCATTATGGTTGTAAAAACTTTAACAATAGATGGGGAATTAGTTAGCGCTTGTGAAGATGAAACCTTATTGACAGCAGCACAGGAAGCAGGTATTCATATTCCTACATTATGCCATTTAGCAGGCGTGGGAGATGTGGGCGCTTGTCGTTTATGTTTAGTGGAAATTGTCGGAAGTAATAAATTACAACCTGCTTGTATGACAAAAGTAATAGAGGGAATGGAAATAACTACAAATAGCGATCGCTTGCAGAAATATCGGCGTATAATTATAGAAATGTTATTTGCAGAAGGTAATCATATTTGTTCAGTTTGTGTTGCTAATGGCAATTGTGAATTACAAGACTTAGCTATAGAAATGGGTATGGACCATCTGCGGTTAGAATATCAATTTCCTCAGCGAACTGTTGATACTTCTCATCATCTTTTTGGTATTGATCATAATCGTTGTGTGCTTTGTACTCGCTGTATAAGAGTATGTGATGAAATTGAAGGCGCTCATACTTGGGATATGGCGGGAAGAGGATCAAAATCTCATGTTATTACTGATTTAAACCAACCCTGGGGAACTTCTCAAACTTGCACTTCTTGTGGTAAATGTGTTAATGCTTGTCCCACAGGAGCTTTATTTAATAAAGGATCAACTGTTGGTGAAATGAAACATGATCGAGGTAAAATTGAATTTTTAGTAACTGCACGAACTAAAAAACAATGGAATTTTTAATATCTAGTATCTCACGCAGAGGCGCGGAGGCGCAAAGGGAGAAATACATGAATTTTAAATATCTAAAAATCTAAAAAAAATGACTAAAATAAAATTAGCAACAGTGTGGTTAGGTGGGTGTTCTGGTTGTCATATGTCTTTCCTAGATTTAGATGAATGGTTAATAGACTTAGCAGCACAAGTAGATATAGTTTATAGTCCCATTGCTGATATTAAAGAATATCCAGAAAATGTAGATTTAGTATTAGTAGAAGGAGCTATAGCCAATGAAGAACATTTAGAATTAATTTACAAAATTAGAGAACGGACTAAAACCATAATTTCCTTTGGTGATTGTGCTGTTACTGGTAATGTTACCGCTTTAAGAAATCTTGCTGGTGGTGCAGAACCCGCATTACAATTAGCTTATATTCAAGCAGCTAATATTAATCAACAAATACCTAATTGTCCTGGAATTGTTCCTCCTTTATTAAATAAAGTTGTTCCTGTACATAAAGTAGTCACAGTTGATATTTATTTACCCGGTTGTCCACCTTCAGCAAATCGTATTCGCGCCGCAATTGCACCTTTATTAAAAGGAGAAAAGCCGGAAATTATCGGCCGAGAAATGATTAAATTTGGCTGATTTAATTTTTAATTTTTGATTTTGAATTATTTTGGAGGTAAATTATGTTAACAGCAGCCGACGTAATGACTAAAGATGTAGCGATGATTCGCAATTCAGCAACAGTAAAAGAAGCAGTTGATTTAATGCGTTCTAGAGACTGGAGAGCATTAATTGTAGATCGTCGTCATGAACAAGATGCCTATGGTATTATCACAGAAAGTGACATTGTTTATAAGGTAATTTCCTATAGCAAAGACCCGAATAAAGTCCGCGTTTATGAAATTATGACTAAACCTTGTATTGTTGTCAATCCAGAATTAGGTTTAGAATATGTAGCCAGATTATTTGCTAACCATCATCTGCGACGTGCGCCTGTAATTAGTGGTAAACTATTAGGAATTATTTCCTTGACTGACATTTTAGCTCAAATTAGTTGTTTAGAACAACCACTCTCATTTTTATTAGAACAAGAATTACAAGATGAAATTAAAAAAGCTCGCATTGTTTGTGCAGAAAAAGGTGTTAATTCCACAGAATGTGCAGCCGCTTGGGATGTGGTAGAAGAAATACAGGCAGAAATTGCTCACCAACGCGCCGAAAAACCTCTAAAAACTGCCTTTGAAGATTATTGTGATCAATATCCAGAATTAGCAGAATCTAGAATTTATGATTTGTAATTACTAAAGGAAACCCAACATAATCATTATCGAATATTTTGTCGGGTTTCACGTTGTTCTACCCAACCTACAATTGTTTATTATTACCAATTACATAATTATGAAAACAATCATTATTGACCCCGTAACTCGCATTGAAGGTCACGCAAAAATCAGCATTTATTTAGATGATCAAGGTCAAGTAAATGACGCTCGATTTCATGTCACTGAATTTCGCGGTTTTGAAAAGTTTTGTGTTGGTCGTCCTTTCCCAGAAATGCCGGGAATTACTGCGAGAATTTGCGGTATTTGTCCGGTAAGTCACTTATTAGCTTCAGCTAAAACAGGAGATGGCATCTTAGCGGTAAAAATCCCTAAAACAGCCTCTCAATTACGTCGTTTGATAAATTTAGGTCAAATTGTCCAATCCCATGCCCTCAGCTTCTTTCACCTCAGCGCTCCCGATTTATTATTAGGCATGGATAGCGCACCAGAAAAACGGAATATTTTTGGTTTAATTGCTGCTGAACCAGAATTAGCTAGAGGTGGTATTCGTTTACGGCAATTTGGACAGGAAATCATTGAATTATTAGGAGGGAAAAAAATCCATCCTGCTTGGGCGGTTCCTGGTGGAGTAAGTCACCCTTTAACTTCAGAAAATCGCAGCCATATCCAACAACGAATTACTGAGGCAAAATCTACGGTAATTAATGCTATTGAGTTGTTTAAAAAGTTGTTAAAAATTTATCAAAAAGAAGTTAAAACTTTTGGTAATTTTCCGAGTTTATTTATGGGTTTAGTCAGTGCTGATGGTTTATGGGAAACTTATGATGGACACATTCGATTTGTTGATAGTGCAGGAAATATTGTTGCTGATAAACTGGACTCCAATAACTATCATGAATTTATTGCTGAAGCGGTGCAAACAGACTCTTATTTAAAATCACCTTATTATCTTCCTTTAGGTTATCCTGATAGCAGTGATCATTGTCGTTTAGATAGTGGAATGTATCGCGTCGGACCCTTGGCAAGATTGAATATTTGTAGTCATATTGGTACACCTTTAGCTGACGCAGAATTAAAAGAATTTCGTAGTTATGAAAACGGCACTATTAAATCATCATTTTTCTATCATTATGCCCGGTTAATTGAAATTTTAGCAGCCATTGAACACATAGAAATTATCTTAGATGATCCTGATATTTTATCAACTCGTCTCCGGGCAGAAGCTGGTATTAATTGCTTGGAATCTGTAGGTGTAAGTGAAGCACCAAGGGGGACATTATTCCATCATTATCAAGTTGATGAAAACGGTTTAATGTTAAAAGTAAATTTGATTATTGCTACTGGTCAAAATAACTTAGCAATGAATCGTACAGTTGCCCAAATTGCCCGTCATTTTATCCAAGGTGATAACATAAAAGAAGGAATTTTAAACCGTGTCGAAGCCGGAATTAGGGCTTTTGATCCTTGTTTGAGTTGTTCAACTCACGCTATGGGACAAATGCCTTTATTAATAGAAGTCGTAAATAAAAATGGCACTGTAGTTAATCAAATTTGTCGTAATTAAGTTAATTATTTAGCTCACCGACTTCTTGAAACTTGGATTTATATGATATAATTTAAGCTAAACTCATATTACCCAAATTTATAATTTTTATGACTCTTGCTACTGCTAAACGCTTTACCATAACTGAATATCACCGTCTAGCAGACCTTGACTTCTTCACAGAAGATGACAGAATTGAATTAATTAAAGGTGAAATTATCAAAATGGCTGCAAAAGGTCAAGCACATTCTGTTTGTAATACTCGTTTATATAGAGAGTTATTCAAGTTACTGGAAGAAAAGGCTACTATCCGTGGACAAGAACCTATTATTATTAATAATAGCGAACCAGAACCAGATTTAGTAATTGTTAAAAATACACCTGATGATTATTTTCTCAATCATCCCATACCATCTGACATTTTCCTAGTTATTGAAGTAGCTGATTTATCTTTAAAATATGACCAAGAAGTAAAGTTACTTTTATATGCAGAAGCCGGTATTTCAGATTATTGGATCTTTAACTTAATCGCTTATCATTTAGAATGCTATTGTGAACCATATCAAGATTTACAAGGTAAATTCGGCTATCGTCACAAATCAATTATCCTCCCTAATGAGTCTGTCAAATTGTCATCTTTCCCGGAATTAATTTTAGATTTAACTAAAGTATTTCCAGTCAAAAATTGAGTTATAAAATTAAAATTTGCAAAAATTGAGAAAATATGCTATTTTAGTTTTGAATTGATATTGTGTCCTATTTTTGACAATTTATATAAATGTTATATTACTGCAAGTATAAATAATTAGCGGCTGATATAGCCGCATCAATATTTATACTGATGGTTAACTCATGGTTAAACCTGCTGTAATAGGGTCAAAATCTGGTGGAAAATGGGTATTATGATTATAATCTGCTTTTTCTAACTGCGTCCCCCGCAAATTAGCCGTACGCAAGTTGGCAGAAATCAACATCGCTCCTCGCAAATCTGTATTTTGTAAATTAGCTTGACTCAAATCGCTAAAACTCAAATCACATCCTCGCAAATTAGCGTCGCTGAGGTTAGCTTTGCTCAAGTCAGCATAGCTGAAATTAGAGCCTTTTAAGTCCAAACCCTGCAAATTAGCGTCACTTAATTCTGCTTTTGCAAAATCTCTTTTTCCCGCTGCATATTGTTCTACAATAGCAGCACTATTAATTGACTTTTGAAAATTCACTTCAGGCATAAAACAGCCTCGCAATTTATTGAAAATTTTTACAGGTTTTATAAATACACCTGGGGGTATTATAGCATTTCTCATGCTCGTGAGGTACAAAGTTTTTTAGTTTTAGGAAACAGGGAACAGGGAACAGGGAACAGGGAACAGGGAGTAAATTGGTGTGTACTTCATGAGACTGGGAAACGATATAATATAAAAATTAACTACAAAATTAACTACAAAATTAACTACAAATCACTCGGAGTTATAAATGGAAACATTTACTCATAAAACTAGTGATAAAGCTCATGATATCTTGCAAGTGAGCAGAATTAATCCCTTAGATGCTATATTTCAACCGCAAACTGTAGCCGTAATTGGTGCTACTGAAAAACCTGGAAGTGTGGGACGAACTTTACTTTGGAACTTAATTACTAATCCCTTTGGTGGAACTGTTTTTCCTATTAATCTTTATCGTCATAGTGTATTAGGAATTAAAGCCTATGCTACTATATTTGATGTTCCTGAAAAAATTGATTTGGCTGTTATTGTCACCCCTGCACCAACTGTCCCCAAAATTATTTGTGATTGTGTTGACGCGGGAATTAAAGGTGCAATTATTATTTCTGCTGGCTTTAAAGAAGCAGGTGAAAAAGGTCTAGCTTTAGAACAGGAAATACTGCAACAAGCCCAAGGGGGAAAAATTAGAATTATTGGTCCTAATTGTTTAGGAGTAATGAATCCAATTACTGGATTAAATGCTACTTTTGCCAGTAAAATAGCCCGTCCAGGAAATGTCGGTTTTATTAGCCAAAGTGGGGCTTTATGTACATCAATTTTGGACTGGAGTTTAAAAGAAAATGTGGGTTTTAGTGCCTTTATTTCTATCGGTTCAATGTTAGATATTGGTTGGGGTGATTTAATTTATTATTTAGGAGATGACCCCAATACAAAAAGTATTATAATTTATATGGAATCTATTGGTAATGCGCGTTCTTTTCTGTCAGCAGCGCGAGAAGTGGCTTTAACGAAACCGATAATTGTGATTAAAGCTGGTCGTACAGAAGCAGCAGCAAAAGCGGCCGCTTCTCACACGGGTGCATTAACAGGAAGTGATGCTGTTTTAGATGCGGCTTTTCGTCGTTGTGGGGTGTTACGAGTAAATAGTATTTCCGATTTATTTGATATGTCGGAAGTATTAGCAAAACAACCTCGTCCCCAGGGTCCGAGACTAACAATTTTAACTAATGCTGGTGGTCCAGGAGTATTAGCAACAGATACTTTAATCGAAAATGGTGGGGAATTAGCAACTATTTCTCCCGAAATAATGACCTCTTTAAATGAAATTTTACCACCACAATGGAGTCATAATAATCCTATTGATATTTTAGGAGATGCTGACCCTGAACGTTATCAAAAAGCCTTACAAATTGTTACTAAAGATGCCAATAGTGACGGTTTATTAGTTATTTTAACACCCCAATCTATGACAGATCCTACCCAAATTGCAGTACAATTAAAAGCCTACGCGCAACTGTCTAATAAGCCGATTTTAGCTAGTTGGATGGGTGGAGAAGATGTGGCAGAAGGTCAACAAATTCTTAATAGTCAAGGCATTCCTACTTATGCTTATCCTGATACGGCTGCGCGGGTATTTAGTTATATGTGGAAATCGAGTTATAACTTGCGCGGTATTTATGAAACTCCGGTTTTACCAACATTAACTTGTGATTTTAATACTCGCAATTGTGCTAATATAATCAATATTATTCAAGCTGCAAGAACAGCAAAAAGAACAATTCTCACAGAATTTGAATCTAAAGAAATTTTAGCCGCTTATGGTATTCCTGTAGTTGTTGGTTGCATTGCTAAAAGTGCAGAACAAGCCGTAAAATGTGCAGAAAATATTGGTTATCCTGTGGTTTTAAAGCTATATTCTCAAACAATTACCCATAAAACTGATGTGGGAGGTGTGCAGTTAAATTTACAAAATGAGGAAGCTGTAAAACTGGCTTATGAGAATATTAAAATATCAGTAAAAGAGAAAGGAAAAGCAGAAGATTTTCTTGGTGTTACTGTACAACCAATGGTAAAAACCGACGGTTATGAATTGATTATTGGTAGTAGTTTAGATCCCCAATTTGGACCAGTATTATTATTTGGTACTGGGGGAGAATTGGTGGAAGTTTTTCAAGACAGTGCCATTGCTTTACCACCTTTAAATACTACCTTAGCACGACGGATGATGGAACAAACAAAAATTTATCAAGCATTATCGGGAGTTAGAGGACGCAAAAGTATTAATATTTCTGCCCTTGAACAATTAATGGTAGAATTTAGTCAATTAGTTATAGAACAACCTGATGTTAAAGAAATTGATATTAATCCATTATTAGCTTTTCCTCCAACTTTAGAAAACCCTTTAGGATTAATTGCCTTAGATGCGAGAATAGTTTTACATTCTCCTGAAATTAGCGAAAATCAACTACCAAAATTGGCAATTCGTCCCTATCCTCACCAATATATTAGTAATTGGACTTTGAAAAATGGCATACCAGTTATTATTCGTCCTATTCGTCCTGAAGACGAACCATTAATGGTAGAATTTCACAAAACTCTATCAACAGAAAGCGTATATTTACGTTACTTTCATCTCATTAAATTAAGTCAACGTATTACCCATGAAAGACTAACCAGGATGTGTTTTATTGACTATGATCGAGAAATGGCTTTAGTTGCAGAATATCAAAATCATCAAACGAACTCAGAAGTTTCGGGAATCCTTAATGGAAACCGAGGCGACAACGGGCAAGGATAAGCCCCAGACTCTAGAACCTACTCGCAAACTTACGAGTAAGGTCAATCATAGAGCAAATTATAAGCAATTGACACTGTTTGACCTTGGTTAACTACGTTATTTGTGTATCCCTGAAGGAAGTCAAAAGTCAAAAGTCAAAAGTCAAAATTCTCAAGATTATTCTTCACTACCCCTTGACAATTTTCTGAGTTTGTCCTATCATTAGATTATAGTAGGAATCTGTGTCGCCATATATAGTCA
>JBJUHT010000234.1:0-11233 GCA_046070105.1 Dolichospermum sp. | reverse complement strand
TCAATATATTGATCATGTGGAACTCGCTGCTCCACCACCAATTCAATGGCCGACTAAAATTACACCTAGCTTTACTGACTTTGTGGCTGAAGGTTGTCAATTGATTATTGTTGGCGGCAAAGGAGGAGTTGGTAAAACTACAGTGTCAGCTGCCATGGCCTGGGCTTTTGCTAATCGTTATCCTGATCAAAAAATTCGTGCAATTTCTATAGATCCTGCTCATTCCTTGGGAGATGCTTTTGGTGAAAATTTGGGACATGAACCAAAGTTATTAACTCCTAATTTAACAGGACAGGAAATTAATGCCGATCAAATATTAGATCAATTTCGTGCCGATTACCTTTGGGAATTGGCGGATATGATCAGTGGTGAAGGAACAGCAGCAGACTCAACAATAAATATTGCCTATCTTCCAGAAGCTTGGCGACAGATTATGTCTCAGGCCTTGCCGGGTATTAATGAGATGTTATCCCTAATTACTATTATGGATTTATTAGACAGCAACGAGCAGGATTTGATTATTCTAGATACCGCACCTACTGGTCATCTTCTGCAATTTTTGGAAATGCCAACCGCATTAGGAGATTGGTTATCTTGGATATTTAAGCTGTGGAGGAAATATCAGAATGTCCTGGGTCGAGTTGATTTCATGGGGCGGTTGCGAAGTCTGCGCCAACAAGTTGTTAAAGCTCAACAGAAATTAAAAGACCCAAAACACACTCAATTTGTGGGTGTAATTCAAGCTGAAGAGGCAATTATAGCTGAACACATTCGCTTAACAGAATCTCTCAAAAATATAGGAATTCAACAGCGTTATGTGGTACAAAATCGCTACACACAAGATGTAGAGATTGAGAGCAGTTTGTTTCCACAGCAAACAATTATTCGCTTACCTAACTTACCCAGATCCGTCGAACCCGTTGCCAGGATTAAAGCAGCTGCGGATCTTTTATTTTAGTTGTGGGACTTACTCACAAGTCGTGAAATAATAAATTAAGAACGGTTACACAGCCTGAAGTCATAACCTATCAGCAAGGGCAGGAAAGGGGGTCTAGGGTTAATTAACAGTATAAGCTCTTTATGTGGATAATCTAGTCCAGAAAAAATGGTTTTTTTAGAGTCAATTTTTGGAGGAATGTGATGAGTGAAAATTTATTTAAGGGATTTGAGCAGTTATTAGAACTGGTGAAAACCCTCGAAGAGAAAGCAGAAAACGGAGAAATAAAAACCAATGTTCAGTTTAACTCCCGCCCATTAAGTAGCATTCCCAGAACAGGAAATATCCCCCGTAGCAGTAATATGGGTAGTGAGGTGGGTACCAGTCGCATGAATACCCAATCTCCCCCGCCCTCCAGTACAGGTTCGTCAGATGTGGTTGTTCCTCCCGATCCTACTTCAGGTATTGCGCTTAAAGATATCGGTGGACTGAGCGAAATTCTCAAAGAACTCAAAGAACTGGTTGCTATTCCTTTAAAACGCCCTGATTTACTAGCTAAATTGGGACTAGAACCCACCCATGGGGTATTATTAGTTGGTCCTCCAGGTACAGGTAAAACTCTCACAGCCCGGGCTTTGGCTGAAGAACTGGGCGTTAACTACATTGCTATTGTTGGTCCTGAGGTCATCAGTAAATATTATGGCGAAGCGGAACAAAAATTGCGCGGTATTTTTGAAAAAGCTGCCAAAAATGCGCCCTGTATTATTTTTATTGATGAAATTGATAGCCTCGCCCCAGACCGCAGTGCAGTAGAAGGGGAAGTTGAAAAGCGCCTCGTTGCCCAATTATTAGGCTTAATGGATGGTTTTTCCCATAGCCCAGGGGTGATTGTTCTCGCGGCTACCAACCGCCCTGACCACCTTGACCCAGCCCTGCGAAGACCAGGACGATTTGACCGGGAAGTTCAGTTTCGCATTCCTGATATCAACGGACGTAAAGAAATTCTGCAAATTCTCACCCGTTCTATGCCTTTGGATAACACCGTTGACCTCGATTTTATCGCTGAACGGGCGGTGGGATTTGTGGGGGCTGATTTAAAGGCCGTTTGTCAAAAGGCCGCCTATAGCGCCCTCCGTCGTCAAGTTCCTTCTATAGAGGTGCAAGCTCCTGAAAACATGACGGTTGCTCAAACTGATTTTTTACAGGGACTAAAGGAAATTAAACCAGCTGTACTTCGCAGTGTGGAGGTGGAAGTTCCCCACGTTGCTTGGGATGATATTGGTGGTTTAGAGAATATTAAGCGAACCCTACGAGAATCTGTGGAAGGGGCGCTACTTTATCCAGAACTTTATCTACAAACTAAGGCTATCGCTCCCAAGGGAATTTTGCTATGGGGTCCTCCGGGAACTGGTAAAACTTTATTAGCAAAGGCTGTGGCTTCCCAGGCCAGGGCTAATTTTATTGGTGTCAATGGACCGGAATTACTGACCCGTTGGGTGGGTGCGAGTGAACAAGCTGTGCGAGAATTATTTGCTAAGGCTCGACAAGCAGAACCCTGTGTCATATTTATTGATGAAATTGATACCTTAGCTCCAGCAAGGGGAAGCTACAGCGGTGATTCTGGGGTAAGTAACCGGGTAGTAGGGCAATTATTAACTGAATTGGATGGTGTAGAGGCTGGTGCAAGTATTCTAGTGATTGGGGCTACTAACCGTCCTGATGCTCTGGACTCAGCGTTATTACGAGCAGGTAGGTTAGATTTACAACTTAAAGTAGATTTGCCTGATTTGGCTAGTCGTTTAGATATTTTGCAGGTTTATACTGATGGACGACCATTATTAGACGTGAATTTAACATATTGGTCTGAAGTCACAGAAGGTTGGAATGGTGCTGATTTAGTGTTGCTGTGTAATCAAGCTGCTGTGGAAGCTATTCGTCGTTTCCGAGCGCAAGGACAAACAGACCCTGCTGATATCAAAATTACTAATGATGATTTTGAATATTCTTATCAGGTTTTAGTCAGTCAACGTCATTCTTAGTTAAATTATCACCATCACCCCCGGCTGCAAGTAATTTGTCCGGGGGTTGTAAAACAAAGTAAGTACAAGGGACATACTACTGGTAATTGTTTTCAGCGTCGCTACAACTGGATAGAATTGTTATGAGTTGATTTAGCGATCGCTTTACAGCAGTTTCCGATCTGATAAGTTACAGATATTAATGATAAAAAGCTTGTGGTGCGGGCATCTTGCCCGCCAAAATTGTACATCACCCTTATGGTAATCCGCTTTATTGAATTTAGTTTAGGATATTACAATTAAAACATTTATTAATTAATTTAAACTCAAAGGAATTGGTAATCACTGAACTTGAAAAAGGATTACCTGCTATTACTCCAGCCTTTGGTGCAACACTAGCATAAGCCTCTGCTGTTTGTTTAATGTACGCAAAAAAGCGATCGCTGGCACAATTCAAGCAAAACATCAAGCAAGAACTCATAAATAATTATACCCTGATTGTAATTGATACTGGAATTTTAGCCTGTTGCCTGAGTGCCGCTAATTCTTCTAAACTTTACTATGTCACTATGTTGTAAATTTTGCGAAATTAGCATCACGAATGCTGTATCCATTGAGTGTTAATGAGATCAAAATATCAACCGTTCGAGGATATCATAAATGTCATTGCAATCAGGGTTAAATGCCTTTCAACAAGGGCAATATCAAGAGGCGGTTTATCTATTAGAGGAATTTTCCCAAAATTCCTTAGAACTCAACTCTTCAGATTATCTGACAGCCCAAATGTGGCTGGTGAAAGCTTATCACAAAATCGGGAGGACTGAACAAGCGACTGTTCTCTGGCAAAAATTAATCAACAGCGATAACCTACAGGTGAGAGAATGGGCAGAAAAAAACCAGCCTTTTTTCTCTTCAGTCACACAGTCCAGTTTCCCAAAAGCGGGACGTGCAGCAACCATGGCAGTGAATTTGGCTATGGGAGGAGTAGGTGGGAGTTTAGCCTTAGCATCTGGTGTCACCATAGCCTTGTTATTTGGCATGGTTTTTGTTTTGGGTTTAAGCCTAGTATTAATTTCCACTAGTAGTGATCCTATCACCGGACTAGCGATCGCTATTGGTATTACTTTAATATTCAATCTAGCGGCTTTTTTCCTCTCACCCTTCCTAATGGATCTAAGCCAAAGCTGGTTGTACCAAACTCGTTGGGTAAACTTAGCAGAAATCGAAAACCTCAGTCCAGAAACAGGGGAAATTATCCGCCAAGTCTGCCAGCAAAAAAACATCAAAATCCCCAGACTGGGAATCATTCAAGACCAAAACCCCACTGCTTTTACTTATGGTTCTTTACCTAACAGCGCCCGCTTAGTCGTCAGCCAAGGACTGTTTACTTACCTAGATGATGATGAAGTTGCTACCGTTTACGCCCATGAACTAGGGCATATAGTCCACTGGGACTTTGCTGTTATGACCGTGGCTTCTACTTTAGTGCAGATCTGTTACTTAATTTACAGTACGGCCAGAAGATTTACCAGTGGCGGTGACGACAACAAAATCAAAGATGCTTTAAAAACTGCTGGTTTCGTTGCCTATATCTTTTACATTATCGGTACATACCTGCTGTTATATCTTTCTCGCACCAGAGAATATTTTGCAGACCACTTTGCAGCGGAAACTACAGGGAATCCCAACGGACTCTCCCGCGCCTTAGTCAAAATTGCCTATGGCATCGTGGAAGAGGGTTCACGCGCCCAAGAACCCAGTCGCCTAATTGAAGGAACTCGCGCTTTAGGAATTTACGACCACAAAGCCGCATCTTCAACAGGTACAGCTTACCGTATTTCCTCAGATCCTCAAAAAATCGGTCGCGTCTTCTTGTGGGATATGTTTAACCCTTGGGGTTTGTGGATGGAATTAAATTCTACTCATCCTCTTACTGGTAAACGAGTCCGCGCCCTCAGCACATACTCCGAACAACTAGGTTTATCAACTGAGTTCGACATGGGGCGAGTCATCGGTGAGGGTAAAAACTTAAACAAGAAAAAGCTTTACGGCAACTTCTTTTTAGATGTGATTTTGTATGGTGCAGAAACTATCGGCTTCTTCCTGGGTTTAATTATCGGCGCATTCATATTCTCGGTTGCCAACAACCCTGGACTGACACTGGGTGCGCCATTCATTGGTTTAGGAATTGGCATATTAATCAAAGCTTTTGTCATGTTCCCTGACTACAGCAAAGCCATAGCTACAGATATTCTCACCTTAATATCAAACCCCTATGCCAGTCCTTTGCGGGGACAACCCGCCATTTTAGAAGGGGAATTAATTGGCCGGGGTGATGCTGGTTATAAATTTGGTTCTGACTTGAAACTACAAGATCCTAGCGGAATGCTTTATTTACACTACGCTTCCCGTTTTGGTTCAATTGGTAATTTTCTGTTTGGGATGAAACGAGTAAAAAGTCTAATTGGTCAAAATGTAGGAACTATTGGTTGGTTTCGTCGGGGTATTATGCCTTGGATGGATTTAATCCAATTAAAAGGAGAAAATGGCACAATTGTCCACAGTTATCACCGCTTCTGGTCATTTATTATGGGTAGTGGATTAATTATTTTAGGAGTGGCATTGATTGTGCTTTTGAGTAGCAACTAGCAACTAATTTGCAAAATCAGCATTAGACAACTCCAAAATATAGAGACGTTCCATAGAACGTCTCTACAAGGTTTCTGAATAACGCATATTTAAATTTACCTGATGTCTAATGACCAAGTTGGGCTTTAGCCTGTTGCCACAGGGCATCTAATTCTTCTAAACTATAATCTGTCAACGGACGTTCAATCACATCCTCCATTTTTTCCAACCTTTGAATAAATCGCTGACTTGTCCCTTGTAAACCCGCACTAGGATCAAGTTTATGCCATCTGGCAATTTGAATAATGGCAAATAGTAAATCACCTAATTCGGATTCTTGTCTTGCTTTGGTTTCTTCAGCTAAAGCTTGTTGAAATTCCCCCAACTCTTCATGAAATTTGCCCCACACTTCATCTACATTATTCCACTCAAAACCAACTTTAGCAGCTTTTTCCGATATCTTCATGGCCGCATTTAAGGGAGGAAGACTACGACGATAACGATTTAATTTATGACTGAGTTTTTGTTCTTCTACAGTTTCTCCTTTTTCTGCTGCTTTAATCGTTTCCCAATTTTTGTGTACCTCTTCCATACTGGCCACGGTAACATCAGCAAATACATGAGGATGACGACGTATTAGCTTTTGAGCAATACCCTCAGCTACTTCTTGCAGAGAAAAATCACCCGCTTCACTGGCAATTTGCGCCTGTAATACTACTTGTAATAATAAATCACCTAATTCTTCAGCAATAGCCTGTTTATCCCCAGTTTGAATCGCGTCTACTACCTCATAAGCCTCTTCAATTATATATGGAGTCAGACTTGATGGGGTTTGTGCCAAGTCCCAAGGACAACCTTGAGGCGATCGCAATTTCGCTACTACATTTATTAACTCTTGTAATGCCTCTAAAGTCTGATTAATTTCCATCTTTTTACCGCTTTTTGACACTGCGACGACTGGGGCTAACTTTACGTTTCTTAATTTTGCCACGAGGGAGTAAACCTTGAATACCCTGTTTTTGAAATCGTTTATAACTGGAAACAGTCCAATCACTGCAAGAATGACTCATAGCGCCCAGTTCACAACCAAGAAACAGGGCAAAAAATTCTCCATAATATATATAGATGGTCTTCCCCACAGTTCCCCACACTTCCCCCCAGTTCCAAGCCACATTTCCCAACTTGGTGAAAATCATCACCAGCACAATGGCCACCAACGCCAAAAAAGTCGTCAGATATGCCACCCTTAATGTTGTACCAATAATTGGACCGTGAGATAAAAAAGAGCGATGTCGCAGACTTTTTTGATAAGGTAGCCAAATCCAACGCAGAAACCCCCAACGCTGGAATTGACGGGAATAAATATCCAAATCGGGACCAAACATCAGCCCCCCAAACATAAACCCACCCGCCACTAACAAAGTCATATTACTGCTGTGAGTGGAAATCAATGTTATACCCGCTAAAACAGGCATAGACCAGATAGTAATGCGATCGTGCGTTTGACCAGAGGGCATCTTAGAAAATTAAAAATATCAAATTAACAGTAAAACCCTGAATTAGTATAGCTCAATCCCGTTCACATCAGCCTTTCTCAATCCCCAAAAAAAATTTTTTCAAAAGACTTGCAAAATTTTCAAAGGCTATGCTATATTAGTTGAGTGAAAGAAACGGGCGGTTAGCTCAGTTGGTAGAGCGCCTGCCTTACAAGCAGGATGTCATCAGTTCGAGTCTGGTACTGCCCACTTAAAAAAACACAATCCCGTTTTGATGGCAGTTTACAACCTGTTTGTGAACTGCTAAAACATTTTGTAGCTAAATTTTCAATTTCATTGATTTTCACCCATCTTTGCTAACTTTCCACAGGAAACCCGCGCAGGTGAGATTTTTTCTGGTGCTGTTTCTTATTTTTGCGCTTTTCTATATATCTTAGTAGACTTTTATGCAAGGGTTTTTACCCGTTTTAACTCTTTTTCTTGCACCTATTCATCTTCTATCCTCCTCAAGTCATTGATTTGTCACGGTGTTTATTCAGCAAGCCCTAGTTAGGTAATGCTTTGATTATTCCCCATTCTCTGGTTCAAGATTTAAACCGCGATAGATTTGTTCAATGGGGAAGCTGAGATTGATGCTTTTTAGTTCAATGGTGTCACCTTCTCCATAGTTAATAATCATCCATTGTCCTGCATCATTTTTGTGATACAAATCTATTTCCATTGCGGTGGAACTAACCAACAGGTAATCTTTCAAGACTGCGTTATTTTGATACATTCTGAATTTGCCGCCTCTGTCGTAGGCTTCGGTAGTTTTTGAGAGAACTTCAATGATTAAGCAAGGGTAGGTAATATATTGGGTTGTGGTTTTATCACGATCATCGCAGGTGACGCTAATATCGGGATAGGTGTAGTTATTTGTGCCAACAATATTAACTCTCAGGTCAGAGTTACCTGTTATGCAAATACTAGCGTCTAAATGGGTATCAACCATAGTCGCAAATCGAATTGCAATGCGGCTATGATTAACGCTACCACCAGTCATGGCGTAAACTTGACCGTCGATCAGTTCGTGTTTTTCTAGTTGCTTTTCTTCCCAAGTGAAATATTCTTCTGGGGTGAGGTGGGGGGCGTTGTCTTTGGCTGCGATCATGGTTCGTTATCTCCTACGGTTTGCAGTTGCTTGGGGTCAGTTTGGCTCTGGGTTAGTTGATTTAATTTTAACAATCTACACAAACAGTTTTTGGAGTAAGCCTTTGTTGAATTTTTTGGTTTGGCCGATTTGGCAGGTAAAGGTTTCGATTTTGCGATCAATATGTTTAGCAGATAAAGGGTATCAAGGAATCAATAAAATTCATAAAAATAGTACCATACCTATCAAAAGAAGAAGAAAGAAAAAACTCAGTTTAGAAGAAAAACAATTTAATCGTCAACTCGCAAAGGAAAGAATAATCTTTGAACATATTCATCGCCATTTAAAAATATTTAAAATACTTTCATCACGATATAGAAACAGAAGAAAACGTTTTGGTTTAAGATTTAATTTAATTGCAGGTATTTATAATTATGAGCTTTATTTGAAGACAAAATTGGCGATCCCCTGATACTTTCGCAATAGGTCTAATGAATAAAGCGATCGCTTTTGGGGATGTGGGGGTACGATAGGGAAGCACTCCACAGGAATCGCTTTTGGGGTGAGGTACAAAGTTGAATCATGAAACTCTTGTGGTGCGGGCATCTTGACCGCTAGATATGTACCTCATAACCGGGAAGTATCGCTGTAATCGCGGAGTTTTTAGTATAAAAAATATTATCAAAAAGATAAAATTAAATTTTTTCATTAGTCACAATAGTAAATTTTTTGATACGAAAATATACAAATCTTTATATAAAAAATCTTGCTTATACTTTACTCCTAATGGTATTCTTGGTTAAGAAATTTCTGCTTTAGTTAACGACTTACATAATATCTGAGCAAAACTAACTAAAAGTTGAGTACCTATGGATATATCAAATATTCACTATGACTCCCTATTGCCACGTCCTGATTCTTTAGGAAATTCCGAACTATATATTCCGAACTATATATATAGTAATACTCCTCTACAACTTAATACGTATATAATTCCTGATACCTTTACTGATGTAAATCTAACTCAGTATTTACATAGAGAAGTTTTACCAATTACCCAAATAGCACTAGAAAACTTTGCAAATTCTCCTAATCTCTACAACAATATAGAATTAGCATTTGGCTATGGCTGTAATGTTGAATTAGCGCATAAAATAGTTGATAATCTAGCCAGTGGTCAAGAAATTCCCAATATTGTCATTATCCCCCAATCTCAACTACAAGCTGATGGAGCATTTGGTAATAATACAATTTATCTTTCTCAAGACTTATTTAATCCACAACAAACTAATTCTAATCAAGCAGTCAACGTTTTATTAGAAGAAATAGGACATTACATAGATAATCAAATAAACATTATAGATGCTCCCGGAGATGAAGGAGCGATTTTTGCCCATCTTGTCCAAAATCAACCCTTAGCACCAGGAGAACTAATAACATTACAAGCAGAAAATGATCATGGTATTTTAAACATTAACGGTGAAAATATTGCAGTAGAACACGCAGACACACCAGGAGTATTTATAGTTGATAATACAGGAAAAATCTCCATAGACTTCTTAGCTGACTCCGGTAGTTACCATAACGAAATGGCTATTTTTAGTCTGCAAAATATGGATAATTTAACACCTGGTTCAGTAGATTATATCAAAGAAGCAGCGCGTCGGGCTTTAAGTAATTCCCCTTCAGGATATACAGTAATTATTGATATTAATGAAGGAGCAAAATTTGCTGGAGAACTAGGAGAAACTAATAAAAACGATGGTAATTATTCTGGTTTAAAAACCTTTAATTTTACCCCTGGAGATAAAATTGCCTTCATGTTAGTTCCCGAAGGAACTGTTAAGCAAGTATTTGATAATCCTAGTGCTGGTAATAGTCAACGTCCCCTATTTTCTATCGCTGCTGCTAATCCTAATAATGCTATACAAATAGGACAATTACTACCAGGAACTTTTGGTTGGGAAGATATTAGAAAAGACCAAAATACAGACGCAGATTACAACGATATAATCTTTAAAATTACAGGTGCTACAGGAACATTAACGGATATTGGTGGACTATTTGCTAGTGGTAAAGATTGGCGGAATCTTCCCTTAGCTCAAGAAATTATTGCCTTTGCTTCTCAAGATAATAATGTAACTTTAACAGCCAAATTATCACAAGATACAGGAAGTAGTAACTTAGATGGAATTACCAATAATCCAGAGATTTCTGGTTCTATTAATAATACTAACAATCTGAGTAAATTCCAGGCTAAATTCAGTGATGGTAGTAACTTTGTGGATATTTTATCAGAACTAAAAGCCAATGGTAACTTTACCTTAAATAAAGATAAATTAGCAGCAATTAAAGGTAGTCAATTAGCAGATGGAGAATATCAGTTAACTTTACGCAGTGAAGATAAATCTGGTAATGTTGTTGAATCTTTAGTTAAATTTACCTTGGATACTACCAAGCCAGGAATACCCACAGAAATAGGGTTAAAAAATGATAGTGATACAGTCACAAATCAAAATACACCAACTATTACAGGAAAAGGTGAAACTGGTACATTAATAGAAATATTTGATGGACAAACTAAATTAGGACAAACAACAGTTGTTAATAGTTCTTGGGAAATTACCACATCTCAACTTACTGATGGTTTGAAAAATTTAACCTTCACTGCAACCGATGTTGCTGGTAATCAGAGTGATGCTGGTACTAAAGGATTTACCATTGATTCTGTTGCACCTCAATTAAATATTACCAGTCCTCAAGCTAATGCAACATTAAATTCAGGTGCAAGATTACAAGGTACTGTTAATGGTACAGGTTCAACAATAGATAAATTAACTTATCGTTTTGGTGAAGGTAGTGAAATTAATGTACCAGTAAATGGTCAAGGTGCATTTGATGTAGAATTGAATTTAACAGGTTTATCAGGACAACAAAACCTAATTATTAAAGCTATAGACTTAGCTGGAAATAGCCAAGAAAATACTCAAATTGTCATCATTTCTCAATTAACACCAGACACAAC
>JBJUHT010000233.1:0-4609 GCA_046070105.1 Dolichospermum sp. | reverse complement strand
TGGAGGTTGAAACTTGTTTTGTGGTTCAAGAAGTTTTTCAGTAACAGGTAATTCTTGCTCAACTTCTACCTTGTTCTTTATTACATCTTGTGTGTCAGGAGTTTGTGCAACATAGCTAATTAATTGCAGTAGCCTTGTATTTCTGACTTTATTTATTATTTCATCCAAATCACAATACTGATCAAATACCTTCATCAACTTATCGCTTCTGTAATCCCCTGTATCAATTTCAGATTTACTAAATCCTAGTCCTAGCAAAGATTCATAAGTGCTTAATAAATCTTTAAACCGATCACTAACATAGACTGTATCAAGTTCAAATTGCACCGGGAATAGTTCTCTGCTTTGCGCTTCTATTGCCCAAGGAATTATATGTTTTTGACCTGATTCAGCTATGGCAATTGTAAACGGCGGATCAGGTGGATTTAGCAAAAATTCCCTAATTTCTACCCTAGTTAGTAGGTTTTTAGCTACTGAAAAAGTATCCTTTCCTTCTGTGTAAGTTCCTTCAATGACAGGAGCAATTAATTTATCGTTTTGATAAACCCTAGATAAAGACCGTCCCCACAATTTAGACCATTTATTTTTACCTTCATTCCAGTACCATAATTGCTTTTGATTGCCGGAAATAGTGGAGTAACAGCGATCGCACAGTACCTTGGATTTTGGACACTTTGCCGATGAGTGCATTGTAAATGTGTTTGATAGCTCCAACGGATTAGAGCCAGGTTTAGCACAAAGGTAGCAACTAGACATAGGTTGATATTTGTGGGAATTTAGTAACAAATTGATTGTAAATGTCTGGGTAATACTTTCTGAGTTCTGCCAGTCGTCCCCAATTAGCACCCGTAGTACCTATTGGGCATCCATTCCTAACAGTCATTCTGTTAAGATCATAAATAGCTGGGTATTTCAGCGAGTGTATATCAATGTACTGCCAAATATTTTCTGTACTCCAAAACGCCACAGGAGAGCAACAAATTAAACCACTTTTAAGCGTGTGAACTTCACCATACTTATTGAGATAAAATGCACGATTTCTGCTTTCCTGTTTTCGTATTCCCCACGCATAACCTTTGATATTGTTTAACTCTTGATATTCGTTAAGAGGATTGTAAATCAATTTTTGATTGATTAATCTATCTGATTTGGTGTCCATAGTCCCCTCAAGTGGTACACCATAATCAAGATATAAATGCCACAAATCGCGCACTGGACAAAGTTCTACAATATTCCAATTTTGAGTTTTTAAATACTCCAGTAATTCAATGCAATCACCCCATTCTGCAAGATACCCCTGATTTACCCAAACCAAAGGACAATCTGGGTAAACTTGTCTGATTAAGTGTGCTACTACCAAACTATCTTTTCCACCAGAAACACTTGCATAAACTTGATAATTGCATTGTTCCAGCCAGGTTTCTATTGATAAAATAGCCCTGGTGATTTTAGCTTTTAACCAAGGATATTGAACACCAGACCCTTTACTAAGCATAAATCACATTATCCTTTGGCATATAGCACAATTCTTTATTAGTAGCTAACCACGCTGGCGACTTCCATCCCCAAACCAACTGAGGATTATCTAACTTTTGATCAATCAACCTAACAGGAATGGGACGCATTAATTTACCGTCACGCCATAAATGATAGTCGTCATAAGCAATACCAATCTCCCATTCCCTAACCTCACCATTGCCATAGCTACGTTTTTTCTGAATGTGTGTGACTGTTTGCAATAACTCTTTAATTCTTGTTTTATCCCCCACAACAAACCAAGAGATAGAATCTATTAGGCGTGTGTAAAGCGGCAAATCATAGGATTTTTCTGCACCTTCACCCGTTTTAAATTGAGGTTTTCGTTTTCCCCAATTTAGATTATTTTCATGGTTATCCCAGCGTTTACGATACTTGTCTGTCTGCTCACCCTTGATTGCATAGCAAGGGGAGCTTACGCACCAATAAAAATCATTTTTGATTTTACCTTTTTTAACTGGTAAATTTTGATCTATAAATTCCTGAACTTCCGCTACCTGTTCTACTGTAGGGTTAGGTGAAAGTAGATTATTTTCCTCTAGCAGTCTATAAATTAAAATTCCTTCTGACGACGGACTCCAATTGTCGTAAACTGCTATAGCATTTGATAGATACGCCGTGATTTTTAAATTATCCACCTAACAAGCCCCTTAATTCATTTGATGTTTTCGCTTCAGTCAAAAATTGTTGATATTGATTGATATATTCTCTGTATTTCGCGTGAGCTAGGGTAAAGCGATCGCTCTCAACACCGCTATGAGAACTCCATAGCAAACCCCGTTCTTGGGCATGGCTGAACCAGACATCTATGTTTACTCGACCGTTGCCACGATTGCCTTTGCCGCCTAAATAAGGATGCTGAGCAAACTTGAGTAAAGTATCAAATATCCAGCCTTGTTCTATTTGAGTGCAATGTAAATCCCATCTTGAGTATAGTTTTGCTCCAGGCATGATCAATCTATCGGAAACAATCATTTGATCTGATTTTTTCTCTTTTGCCGTACCATCACCTTTGATCTGCTGTTGTACTTCTGATGGCAGAAACTTGATTAGATTAGAATCTAAAGTTGCATCCCTGCGGGTTGTCTGGTCAATCGTTAAGAACTCAGTCCAGGTCTTTAAATGTTTCCTTAAAAATGGTAATTTTTCTAATTTTAGTTGATTCCAACTATCAATATCTTCAGGCTTTGCTGGTGTGAAAATATCAGAAAATAATTTGTTTTTTGCTACTATTAATTGTGCAATAGCATCCTGACATTCATGGGGCAAGATAGCAGGTATTTGATTATATACATATTCTGCCGATTCATAACAGACTAAATATGCCGTTCCTACTTCTATTCTGCCAGGAATCATCTGTGAATCTTTGTTACCAAATACACCACATGGTTTAGCTGCTCCTAACACCGATAACCATGGCATTAAAGTTCTGATTTTTTTATCTAATCCCATATCTGATGCTGTTGAGCCGTCTATTCTGCCACCTGCAAACATTGTATGATGAGTATCAGGATTAACCTGTAATCCCAATTCAGACAGTACAGAAGCCACTCCAACCCGTCTTAAAATGCCGTTCCTAAGAGCATTGCCAGAATAGGAGAAAACGCTTCTAGGATTCTCTTCAAAGTCTAATAATTTAGATGTTTTCAAATTGCTAACGTTACCGGAAACTTCACCAATATGTGATAATGGTGTCTGTGTTGTAATCACACAATGCAATGTCAATCTTTCCCTGTCAAAAATATCGTAATCTTTAAACATCTGTTGCCTCAACTTCTATAAATTCCTCTGGTTCATCTATTCCTAAACTGCGGTCTTCTTCAAATCTTAATCTGCATAAAACCTGAATAATTCCAGATTTAGTTCTCAGTAATTCCAGTATATCCCATTCTGTAAAGCCTTCAGGAGCTATATCTGTTAGCAAATCTAACCACCCCATAAATACTAAATTCTGATCAACTGATAGCTCTTTAATCTCAGTTGCATCTTTATTTACTCTCAATATTCTTTGGGTTGGCTGGATGATTTTAGTCAGTTCCACTGGACGCAATTGAGATATTAATTTATCACAAAGTCTCTGTAGATAATCTTCTAAATTAGTTGATATCTCAGCAGAATTTCTAATACTAGCTTCAAAGTAAGTCCAAGTTTTAGTTCCCATGGCTGGGCTACGCTTTCTATCCCTGCATTTGAAAACCCAGTAAGTCAGACAAGCGGCTACTCCATAAGAGCGATCGCGTGTCTGTGGCATTCCATAAAATTTATTCATCTATTGTTGGTGTGTTACTATTTTATCTTTTTAAACTATACCCTAGTGATCCACTGGACTCCTGGAGATTTAGATGAATAAACAACTAATTCTCTTATCTTGCGATACCATTGAAGCAGTAGTTTTCGCTTGCTGCTGATCACCTTCATTGGAGGGTAAAAACCCCATGGCAAGCAACTTGTACCTGTTACCTCCACCGTAAAAATGCAATTGTCCTGCTGCTTGGTAAATCGTGTCCCTGGTCAAGTATTTTTTAACTTCGACAATAGTACCGCCGTCAAAATCAGTGAAGATATCAATAAATCCGCCATTACATTCAACTTCCGTTTGAGCTTCGTAACCATATTCAATAAGTCGAGAGGCGATCGCTTTCTGTAAATCTTCCTCTTTCCATTTTTCAGGAAGTTGTAAATCAGCGGTGATTGTTGCCCAAGTAACGGCTTCATCAGTTAGTTCCAATTTGTTGTTTAACAACTGCAAAGCATCAGAACTTAACTCTATTCCCGTCACTTTTTTCCACGCTTCAATTAACTGGGAATCGGTGGGATTTTTCCCTAGTTGTTCAATCCAATCTTTTATTATTTGATAAGGGTTTATATCTGCTGACTGAGGTATTTTTTCTGGCTCTGACTGTACTTCTTGTGAGCCAACATCAAAGGTAAACTGACTCAAATCAAGGAACGGAACAACTTCAACATTGGCCGTTTCTCCTAATTTACAAACTACACAAGCAAACCCCTGGGATTTTTTGAGAGTGCGCTGTAGTTCTATTTGCCTTTTAAGTAGTGACTTTGAATCGAAGTA
>JBJUHT010000232.1:0-43099 GCA_046070105.1 Dolichospermum sp. | reverse complement strand
TATTGTTCCCGGTGGTGGTACAACCTTAGCTCACCTCGCTCCTCAATTGGAAGATTGGGCTAACAGCAACCTCAAAGATGAAGAGTTGACCGGTGCTTTAATCGTCGCTCGTGCTTTACCTGCTCCTCTCAAGAGAATTGCCGAAAACGCTGGTCAAAACGGCGCGGTAATTGCAGAAAGAGTGAAAGAGAAGGATTTCAATATTGGTTTCAATGCTTCTAGCAACGAATTTGTAGATATGTTAGCTGCTGGTATTGTTGACCCCGCAAAAGTAACTCGTTCTGCACTGCAAAACGCGGCTTCTATCGCTGGTATGGTGTTAACAACTGAATGTATCGTTGTTGATAAACCAGAACCTAAAGATGCTGCTCCTGCTGCTGGCGCTGGTATGGGTGGTGGAGATTACGATTACTAAAATCTAATCTTTTTCCTACCTTTAAATAATGGCCGCTTCCGTTATGGGGCGGCTGTTTTTTTGTTGAGTTCTACCTTTGCGGGGATATTGTAGCTGCTATAATAGGTTTCAGGTTGTCTGACAACGATATTCTTTGGAAGAGGTTTAACTATGACTCAAATTATTAATCATCAATCTAATTATCAAAAATTACCCGAAATTGTCACAACTTTAATTGACAATAATCCTCTTTATCAAGAAAACTTAGATAGAGAGAAAATGATTGAATTGATTAAAAATATATTTAATCCTGCTGAAGTGCCTGATGTTAATAGTATTTCTCAGGAACAATTGACGAAGCGTATTAAAAGTATTTTGTCTTTACATTTAGTTTCAGGAATGTTAAATGATTTGACTCCAGAACAAATGAGAATTTTTGATGAATCTGTAAAACGTGGGGCTTAAATGGGTTTAATACTTTATTTTAAATAAAATTAAATTGGTTCTGGACGTAAAATCTATTTTCGTATATACTTAATATTAAATAACTAGACTCTTATTATCAGGTAATCAAATCTTATGAAAATTAAAGCAATAATTCATACAGCCGAAGAAGGCGGTTATTGGGCTGAAGTACCAATTTTTCATGGATGTTACACTCAAGGAGAAACCATTGAAGAAGTATTAGAAAATCTTAAAGAGGTAATCAGTTTATATGCAGAGGATGAACCAGAAAATATTAGCTCTTCTGATAGAGTAGTGGAATTAACTGTATGAAAGCAATATCAGGGAAAAAATTATCAGAAATACTGTTAAAGAAAGGATGGCAATTAATCAGAGTGAAAGGCAGTCATCATCGTTTTAAAAAAGATAACATCAGTATTTCTATACCAATTCATGGTAATGAAGATTTGAAAATCGGACTTCTCAAAAGTTTGATGAAACAAGCAGATTTAACGGAATCTGATCTTATTTAAGTTTAAATTAGTTTGATTATAGCAAATGATTAGGTAAAACGTAAAACATTTTCAAGAATGATTATATGCTTTTTCACAAAGCTCAATTCCTTGATTTATAGACGATTTAGAAGATTTAGGAGAAGCCTTATTTGATTTTTCAGATGTTGCTGATTTGGTAACTTGGTTAAACGAAAAAGTTAGCAATTAGAAAGATAATCTCTTTAAAAGAGACGTTATTTACAACGTCTCTAAAATCATTAAAACTCCGCGTTTTCTGGTGTGCGAGGGAACGGAATAACATCCCGAATATTCCCCATACCCGTCATAAATTGTACCAACCTTTCAAACCCCAAACCGAAACCAGCATGAGGAACAGTCCCATAACGACGCAAATCTAAATACCACCACAAATCTTCCGGGTTCATACCTTGTGCTAAAACCCGTTTTTCTAAAACATCTAACCTTTCTTCCCGTTGGGAACCACCAATAATTTCTCCTATTTTTGGTGCGAGAATATCCATAGCGCGGACGGTTTTTTCATCATCACTTAACCGCATATAAAAGGCTTTGATTTGTGCGGGATAATCTGTGACAATGACTGGCTTTTTAAACAGTTGTTCGGCTAAATAGCGTTCATGTTCTGATTGTAAATCTGCACCCCAACTCACAGGATAATCAAATTTAACATCAGCTTTTTCTAAAAGTTTAACTGCTTCTGTATAAGTCAACCGTTCAAATTGATTGTTAATAATATTATTAGCAGTTTCTAAAACAGTTTTATCAATGCGTTCATTGAAAAATTCCATGTCTTCTGGACAAGTTTCCATTACATATTTAAAAATGTATTTCAGGAACTCCTCAGCTAAATCCATATCACCTTGTAAATCACAAAAAGCCATTTCTGGTTCAACCATCCAAAATTCGGCTAAATGACGAGAAGTATTGGAATTTTCCGCGCGGAATGTAGGACCAAAAGTGTAGACATTAGTAAAAGCCATAGCCATAATTTCGGCTTCTAATTGTCCACTAACTGTTAAATATGCAGGTTTACTAAAGAAGTCTTGACTATAATCAATTTCTTGATTTTCTCTGCGGGGAACATTCTTTAAATTAAAATTAGTAACAGTAAATAATTCTCCAGCCCCTTCGCAGTCACTAGCGGTAATAATGGGAGTATGTACCCATAAAAAACCCCGTTCGTGAAAAAATTTGTGAATAGCAGTCGCGCAAGCATTTCTCACCCGAAATACCGCACCAAAGGAGTTAGTTCTACCGCGCAAATGGGCTATGGTTCTTAGAAACTCAAAGGAATGACGTTTCTTTTGCAGAGGATAGGTATCAGGATCAGCGTCTCCGTATATTTTCACCGTATCCGCTTTTAATTCTATTCTTTGTCCTTTACCTTGGGAAGCTACTATCACTCCTGATATTTCTATAGAAGCACCTGTATTAATCTGTTTTAAGATTCCTTGATAATCTGGTAAATCTTGATTAATAACAACTTGTAAATTACCCAAAGATGAACCATCATTAATTTCTAAAAACGCAAATCCTTTTAATTCACGTTTTGTTCTTACCCAACCTTGAACTACTAAAGTTTCTTCTGGTTTACCACTTCTTAATATTTCTGCAATACGACGATTTAGCATTTTCTACAACTGTTTTTTTGACTATATAATACCAATTATAGCAAAATAGAAACTGAAAATCAGAATTTCGATTTCATATCATTGGACTTGGTTTACATAAAATCTAAAATCTAAAATTCTATATAATACCGATTTTAGCAAAATAGAACCTGAAAATCGGATAAACGGAATCATGAAATTTCCAATTTGAGATCATTGGACTTGGTTTAAATAAAATCCAAAATCTAAAATCTAAAATCTAAAATTCCATCATCCCACCCAAGATCTTAGTAACCAACCTATAATAACGCCTAAACCGCCAAAACGGATAGCTTGCCAAAAAGGTCTTTTGAGGGTATTCCAAGAAAACAACCGGCTTTCTAAGTTGATTTCCAAGGTTTCTAACTGTTTTTGAATGCGGGTTAACTCGGCTTTAGTTTCTGGGGTCTGTTTACTATTTTGCTTCCAATTCTTTAATTCTTGTTGCCATTGTGCCTTTTGTTGTTGATCATTTTGCACTTGGATATATCTATCCTTTAAAAATCTTAGTGACGTTTCTAATTCCTCTAATTCCCGTGCAAAATCTAGGTAAGGATTTTCGTTTAAATTAGTCATTAGTGATTAGTAATTAGCTATGATGATTAAATCATAAATTTTACTCTTAACTTAGCACTTAGTCTTATGTTACAAACTAGTCCACTAAATGAAATTAGCACTTTAGAACTAGCACAAGCCCTCATGGAAAGATTAAAGATCACTCCAGATGATTGGCATCGTCTCAAATCTAACCGCAATGCCCGCGCTAGTGAACAGGTTGCCGCTGCTATGGTCTTTTTGGTCAAAAATGAACCCCAAGAGGCACAAGCTAGATTAAAACAGGCTGTAGGCTGGCTAGACAAATCAATTTCTGCCCCTCCTTGCCCCACCCACGGACACAAAACAAACTAGGGGCAAAACCCATGGTTGCCCCAGCCAAGAAGGAATAAACCCCACCCTTCACCTTCGTAAAGATAACAAACCACGGCTTTGTAATTGCTTACAAAGCCTCAATTCTGTACCTTTGCGATTCCATTCTACTTGATCAAAAATCTGATGCAGTAAGGACATACCGCGTCCACTTTCTGCTTCCTCTGGTGGTAAATAGTCATTGGGATCACTATCACCTATAATGGTGGGAGTAAACCCGCTACCCTGATCTGAGATAATCCACCAATATTGATTATCTACTAATGAGAAATGAACTACTACTAATTTAGCGGGATCAAGATTATTCCCATGTTTCGCTGCATTTACTAGGGCTTCTTGGAGTCCTAGTCGCAGTTCTGACTGTAATTTTACGGGAATATCTGTCAACAGTAAATCTAGGATTGGACAAAGATAAAGGGTGGAAGCAAAACTAATTGTCCCCCAATAACGCCCGACTGGACGAAGAGAAATGGTAATCACAAGAGAAACCCCGTAGCTTTTAGTTAGCTAGACATCAAGAAAGCTTTTTTAGGCATTCTGATTAGAATTAGGTGATCATGTTGCCTTTAAACTTGCGTCTGTAAAACTAAATTTATAAAAATGCTCTCTGCTGGTAGTTTGGAAGGAGAAGTAAATTGCTTATTTACAGCACGAAAAAGGTTAATCTGTTGGTTGAGCAGTGGAAGCTGCTTTTTTGTACAAGAGGATCTTGATCCTCTGATTAACCGCCGGTTTGTAAGTAAGACAATTTTATGCACCTTTTTAAGATTCTGTACAGCTTCGATGTCTTTAAAAAAAATGAGTTTCTATTTTTATGGTGATTTTATTCTAGCATTATGAGTATGCACTAAACTACAAATTTGCAATTTTTATTTTTGTAAAGTATTAATGATTGGGTCATTGTCCGATAGTACCAAAAAAGCGGCTGCTTCTACATGGGCAGTTTGTGGGAAGAAGTCAGCGGGTTGGACTCTGGTGAGTCTGTATAGTCCGTTTTCACAAAGTAATTTCAGGTCACGGGCTAAGGTTGATGCTTTACAACTTATGTAAACAATTCGAGAAGGTTTTAGGTTTCTTAATGTTTTGATAACGTTATCTTCACATCCTTTCCGTGGTGGATCAAGTAAGACGACATCTGGTATGATCTCTAAGTTCTGGAGAATTTTTTCTACTGCACCTACTTGGAATGTGACATTGTTAATTTTATTTTCTCGGGCATTGACAATTGCTTGTTTTACTGCTGTTGATTGTAATTCTAAACCGATGATCTGCTTTACTTGTTTAGCTAGGGGCAAAGTTAGGGTTCCTATGCCACAATAGGCATCTACTAGGACTTCATGACCTTGTAAATTTAATTCTGACTGAATTACCTCTAATAAAGCTTCGGCTGTTTCTGTGTACACTTGGAAGAAGGTATCTGGACGAATTTGAAAATCTATACCGGCGAATTTTTCTTGGAGGTAAGGAACTCCAGCTAGACAACGGGTTTCTATTCCAAATATAGCATTTGTGCGATCGCTATTACGATTTAATGACACGCCTACTAATTGGGGATAATGCTGTAACCATTGCTGTGCTTGGGTTTCAATTCCTGGTAAGTTCCAATCTTTGACGACTAAAGTCAGCAGTATTTCTCCTGTGCGACGGCCAATGCGTAAACTTAAATGGCGAATTGATCCTTTGTGTCTGGTTTCGTCATAAATTGACCATCCCTGCTTTTGAATGTCTAATTTGACTTCAGCTAATAAAGGATTTAACCGTGAGTCTTGCACTGGACATTGATTTAGGTTTATTAATTTATGAGTACCTTTGTGATAATATCCAGCTTGGACATGACCTGTAGCAGAAATTCCCAGAGGATAAGTAACTTTATTACGATAACCCAGGGATACAGCAGCTGTTAATACTGGATTTACATTTATGTTTACAAAACCGCCAATTCTTTCTAAAGCTTGAATTACTTGATTTTGTTTGGATATTAACTGGTAATTATAGTTGATATGTTGCCACTGACAACCACCACATTTATCAGCAACAATACAATTAGATCGTACCCGTTGAGGCGAAGCTTGTAATAAATTCTCAAGTTGACCATAAGCATATTTGGGTTTAACATTGAGTAATTTGACAAGTATGCGATCGCCTACTACTGTATCCGGGACAAAAACAACACGCTGATCAAAGCGTCCCACACCGTCCCCAGTGTCGCTTAAATCAGTAATTTCCAGTTCGATGACTTCACCTTGTCGCCACATGATATTAGTTATTAGTCAGTTGTGAGAGAATAGGGAACAAAGAGTTCCTGAATGTAGAATTGTGAATTTTATCTCTATCTTCCCACACACTTCACGAATGTTCCTCTAAGTCGCTAAACTAGCAAATATAAATATTTTGGGTTATTTAGATCATCATGACTGTAATTAGCCAAGTTATTCTCCAAGCTGACGACGAACTGCGTTACCCCAGCAGTGGCGAACTCAAAAACATCAAAGCATTTTTGGAAACTGGTGTAAAGCGCACAAGAATCGCTGCTACCCTTTCAGAAAACGAGAAAAAAATTGTTCAAGAAGCTACCAAAAAACTTTGGCAAAAACGCCCTGATTTTATCGCTCCTGGTGGTAATGCTTACGGTGAGAAACAGCGGGCTTTGTGTATTCGGGACTTTGGCTGGTACTTACGTCTAATTACTTACGGTGTACTTGCTGGTGACAAAGAACCCATTGAAAAAATTGGTTTGATTGGTGTAAGAGAAATGTACAATTCCTTGGGTGTTCCCGTACCTGGAATGGTAGAGGCGATTAATTCTCTCAAACAAGCGTCCTTAGATTTACTGAATGCAGAAGACGCTTTAGAGACTGCACCTTACTTTGATTACATCATTCAAGCCATGTCTTAATCAAATCTCCGTATTATAGCCCGCAATTGGGAACAGTAAATAGGGAATAGGGTTAAGGGTCTGAAATTCCCCGCAGTTGGTAGTGGCTATGGCAATATCTGTCAAGTTATTAACCAGTTGTGGGGATATTGTGATCTCAGTTTTGCTAAACGTAGTTTAGATCCTGGTATACCAATGCAGTATCGGGGTTTACTAATGAGTCAGCAAGTCACATTTATTTACTTGGATGAATTAGAAATAACAAGCAATAATTCATTAGGACTAGGAATGGTGCAGCTAGTGGTGGAAAAACAAGAAACTGCTACTGATCATACTAGGGAGTTAATCGAAAAATGTCGACAACAATTGGTAGATGTCAGCAAAAGACAAAAAGTTCTAGAATTGTTAGAGACCATTCTTGTTTACAAATTAACTAATTTAAGTCGTCAGGAGATTGAAGCCATGTTTACTTTAGATGAATTAAAGCAAACGCGGTATTTTCGAGAAGTTGCGGAGGAAGCGAAAGTAGAAGGTTGGTTAGAAGGTAGATTGGAAGGTAGATTGGAAGGTAAATTAGAAGGTAAATTGGAAGGTAAACTCGAAGGTAAATTGGAAACAATACCGCTGTTATTAGAGTTGGGTTTGACGGTAGAACAGATAGCAGCAAAGTTAGTTGTAGATATTGAAACTGTGAGGGGGTTTGCGGAAAAATCTGTAAAGTCTGTTAATGAAACACCTCTGGAGTCATGAGACTTACATCTTGAAGTAGTTTTCATAACGGTTTGCGAATCAATTTGGAGTCTCATGGTAGAATTTTTAGTGAATTTTAACCGAGGAAATTTTACATAAGACTCCAGATTTAGTGATATTATGTTCGTGCAATCACTGACGATATAGTTTATCATTGTATTGCCTTTTCCCAATTACCAACTACCCATTACCAGCCTTAACAGATATGATCAGTGTGCAACCGTACATGATATGATAGGTGACTGCTGTTAAATTAGTTAAATTTAGTTAAATTAGTTAAATTAGTCCCAGTTCGCGTTTTAGTAAATTAATTGACTGTGTACCGATATAATTTTCACAGCGAATGAGTTTAGGTGGACGAATGAGGTCTTCTAGAAAGGTTTGTAGGGTTGCTTGGGCTGTGGAGTAGCTGACTTGATCGGTACAAAAGATGATTTCCGAGCGTTTGACGATGGCGTGTAGTTTATAATCATCCTTGGGCTGGGAAGTCATGACTAATAATTCTTCACCTCGTAAACCGTGGAGAATGACTTCTGTAGCCCTGAGAATACCAGGACTAAGACTAATTATCCCGATACAACTAGAGTTGGGTAAGCTTTTGACTACAGTGAGTTCTTTAGCGTAGTCATGAATATCTAGGGGAATAACACGGACGGCTTTGGGGGCAGAGATTGCTTCCACCTCTCCGATAAAATAACGGCTGGTGACTAATGTGGCTGAGGCTGTTTGGTCTAGTACCGTCATGAGTTGTTCCATGGGTACTAGCTGGACTGGAATTTGTAGAGATTCCTCTAATTCGTCAACCATTAATTCTCCAACCCCAATATCTTGAGATGGAGTCACTACTAATAATCTCGCGCTACAACGCAAACGCCAGTCAACTTCTGCTAAAAATAGTTCCCGTGCTAGATTGAGAGAACAGCCTTGGGTGAGTAACTCGTCTAGGGCTTGTTGAACTACTTTATAACTGGTTGGATGTTGTTTGAGAATGGGGGACTGTGATCTATTTCCACCTTCATGACCTTGGGTGCGAACATAGATTCCTGAACCCGCAAGACTTTCCACAAATCCCTCTACCTCCAATTGACGGTAAACTTTGCTAATGGTGTTGCGGTGTAACCCGGTTTGCATTGCTAAGGCCCTGGTACTAGGTAATTTGTATCCGGGTGAATATTGCCCGGAAGCGATCGCAAATCGGATTTGATTAAATAGTTGGTTAGATGCGGGAATTTCACTGTCTGGTTGAATACGGAACTGAATCATGACCAATTCCTCTGCCTAAAACTTATATTAATTGCCATCAGTTACCTATTAAATATATGATTAATGGGTTAATTTACTCTGATAAATATTACCAAGGAACTATACAGAAGTCAGGAGTTAAGATTCAAAATGAATAAAGGACTTTTTCTTTACTGCTAACTTAATTATGACAGAACCAGCAATAAATACTTCAAAAATTAAAATTCCCGCAGGTAATTTCCAAATTGATGCTTATTTAGCAAAACCAACTTCCCCTGGTGCTTATCCGGGAATTATTGTTTTACAGGAGATTTTTGGTGTTAATGTGCATATTCGGGAGGTAACAGAACGAATTGCTAAACTGGGTTATGTCGCTATTGCTCCAGCATTGTTTCAACGTCAAGCACCTGGATTTGAAACTGGTTATACTCCAGAAGACGTGGAAACAGGCCGTAAATATGCTTGGTTACAGACCACAGCGTCAGAACTTTTAAGCGATATTCAAGCAGCTATTAACTACTTAAAAACTTTACCCCAAGTCAAAAAAGAGGGATTTGGTTGTATTGGCTTTTGTTTTGGTGGTCACGTGGCCTATCTAGCTGCTACCTTACCAGATATTAAGGCTACTGCTTCCTTTTACGGTGCGGGAATTACTAGTCGCACTCCTGGAGGTGGAAATCCCACTATTACCCGGACATCAGAGATTAAAGGAACTATCTACGCCTTTTTTGGAACTGAAGATGGGAGTATTCCCTTAGAACAAGTGGACGAGATGGAAGCAGAACTGGAAAAATACAAAATTCCCCATCGTGTTTTTCGCTACAATGGGGCTGATCACGGATTTTTTTGTGACCATCGTGCCAGTTATAATTCTAAGGCTGCGGCGAATGCTTGGCAACAAGTCCAAGAACTTTTTAGCCAACTGACCATTGACCACTGACCAAAAAATTTTAGATTTTAGATTTTAGATTTTAGATGGGGAATTTTCGGTACAAGCCTCGCCTCTTCAGGGCAGAACTAATCCAAAATCGCTAATCTAAAATCCCCAAGCTCCACACTTGAGGGTGGAGTCAATCCAAAATCCAAAATCGTAAATCCAAAATCAATTGACCAGTGACCACTGACAACAAACAAATACAATTTATCTTCAAAGTCATGAATTCCGAATCCAAACTTTCTCAAACAGCCAATTCGTCTTTTTCAATGGACGATTTTGCTAAAGCCCTAGAAAAGCACGATTACCAATTTCAAAAAGGGCAAATTGTTCGTGGTAAAGTCTTCCAAATTGACCACGATGGTGCTTATGTTGATATTGGTGGTAAATCATCTGCGTTTCTTCCCCAAGATGAGGCTTCTTTGAGAGCGGTAACTGATTTGTCGGAGGTATTACCGATGAATGAGGAACTAGAGTTTTTGATTATTCGGGATCAGGATGCTGAAGGTCAAGTCACTATTTCTCGTAAGCAGTTGGAAATGCGTCAAATCTGGGATAAACTGTTAGAAATGCAGGAAAATTCCCAAACCGTCCAAGTGCGGGTAACAGGTATTAATAAAGGCGGTGTTACGGTTGATCTTTTGGGTGTGCGGGGGTTTGTTCCGCGATCGCACATTTCGGAACGTGATAATCTAGAAGCACTTAAAGGCCAAAGTCTCACTGTCGGCTTTTTAGAAATTAATCGTGAAACTAAAAAACTGGTTCTTTCTCAACGTTTAGCGGCTCGTTCTAGTAACTTCAGTTTATTAGAATTAGGTCAATTAGTAGAGGGAAAAATTACCGGCATTAAACCTTTTGGTGTATTTGTAGATTTAAACGGTGTCAGCGCTCTACTGCACATTAAACAAGTCAGCCAAAAATTTATTGAATCTTTAGAAAAGGTCTTTCAAATTGGTCAACCCATCAAGGCTGTAATTATTGATTTAGACGAAGGTAAAGGTCGAATTGCTATTTCTACCAGAGTTTTAGAAAATTTCCCTGGTGAAGTTGTGGAAAATTTTGCAGAAGTCATGAATTCAGCAGAAGCTCGTGCTAATCGTATAGCTAATAAAACTGCTGAATAGTTGATTGGTAATGGGTGATTGGTAATTGGTAATTGTAAAATCTTAATTGCTAATTGCTAATCCCTATTCCTTATTTATTCAGATGCAGTTATAATCATCAATATCATCATAGTGAAATGATCATGAATCAAGTAAATGCGACTGAAATACAAGAACATTTGAGTGATTTTTTGGATAGTCTTACCCAAGGGGAAACATCAATTATTATTGAAAAAGCACAGAAAAGCGATCGCTACTATCATTAGTTATGAAGAATGGAAACGTTTAAAACAATTGGACATTTATTTAGTTTCAGAAGACGATGAAGAATCTTTTAGTCTAGAAGAAGTCATTAAGGCATATAATCAGTTTCATGGAACGGAATTTACTGTAGAGAATATTGTCAATTCAAGAGGAGGAGATTCAAATTTTTCGAGTTGGTAAGCGAAATGATGATGAGGTTTATGAAAATTTGTAAATAAGATATACAACTCCTATTTATGGACAATTTACCAGAAAATAAATCTAATTCCCATCCAGGGGGCGGTTTACCCATAATTCAATATTGGGTAGAAAAAACTCTCTCACCCCAAGGTTTACAATTATGGCAAACTCTCAATCATAAAAGCACTTGTTTATCCTGTGCTTGGGGTACGGGTGGACAAAAGGGAGGGTTTGTCAATGAAGCAGGAGAATATTTACAACGTTGTGCTAAAAGTGTAGAAGCTATTGCAGCAGAATTGCAGCCAGGAATTAAACCAGATTTTTTTCAAAAATATAATATCAGTGAATTACAAGAATTAACTTCTCAAGAATGTGATAACTTAGGTAGACTTAATTATCCTCTCATTCTTGAATCAGGTTCATCCCATTATCAACGTATTAGTTGGGAAGAAGTTTATCAAATCGCAAAACCAGCCTTTAGTTTAACACCAGCAACTATAGCTAGTTATAGTTCTGGACGTTCATCTAATGAAGCTGCTTATTTATTACAATTGTTAATGCGATCGCTAGGTAGTAATAATTTAGCAGATTGTTCGGATTTATGTCACGCTCCCTCAACCGTCGGCTTAAAAAAAGTTTTCGGTTCAGGAACATCAATGGTAAGTTTAGAAAGCTTACAACATAGTGATTGTGTGGTTTTAATTGGTTCTAATGCACCCGCAAATCATCCCCGATTAATGAACGAATTAATCAAATTACGGGACAGGGGTGGTAAAGTGATTATTATTAATCCCCAAATTGAAATCGGTTTAGTTAAATTTGCTTCTCCTGCTTTTCCGATTAAATCCTTACTTACCGGGGGTTCTGATATATCTTCTTTATATTTGCAACCGATTCCTGGTAGTGATGTAGCCTTATTTCTAGGGTTACAAAAATCCCTAATTGCCCAAAATTTAATTAAAATAGAATATCTCAAATCCACCACTCAAAACTGGCAACAAATTTTAGATTATGCCCATAATATATCTTGGGATGATATCACCAAAACCTGCGGATTATCTCAAGAAGAAATTACCGCCACAGCCTATATAATTGGTAAATCTGAGCGAGTAGTATTTGCTTGGGCTATGGGAATCACTCAACAAACTAACGGTGTAAATAATGTTTTGAGTATAGCAAATACGGCTTTAATTACAGGTAATGCTGGTAAAATTGGTGCGGGAACAATGCCCATTAGAGGACATTCTAACGTCCAAGGATTTGGTTCAATGGGTGTCACCGTCAATTTGCACGAAGAAATCAAACAAGCACTATCTAAGCTGTTAGGAAAACCCCTGAATGAAACTCCTGGTTATCATACCCGTGATTTAATAGCAGCAGCAGAATTAGGAAAGATCAATACCCTCTTTTGTTTAGGAGGAAATTTGTATGCAGCTAACCCAGATTTATCACAAGCAAAACGGGCTTTATCACAAATAGAAACCATTTTTTATGTAGCGACAAAACCGAATTTAGGACATTTTCACGGATTAGCAAAACAGCAAACTTTAATCTTACCTGTTTTCAATCGCTTTGAAAACCCCCACCGGACAACAACGGAATCAGGTAATAATTTTGTCAGGTTAAATGATGCAGGTAAAAGTCATTTACAACCAGATAATTCTGATTTGATTTCTGAAGTAGAATTAATTACAGAAATAGCCCATCGTTTACATGATGAACATCCGATTAATTGGCGTAAATTACAAGATACGGTTTATGTGAGAGAATTAATTGCTAAAACTATTCCTGGTTATGAGAAAATAGGTCAAATTGATCAAACTCACCAAGAATTTACCATTGCAGGACGGATTTTTGATGAACCGAAATTTCCAACTTTTGATGGTAAAGCGCGGATGTTTGTCACTCCTTTACCACAATTAACTTTACCTGATAAATCAGCTTTTGGTGTGGAGGAAAATCAACCAGGAATTGTTCTAATATTGGGAACAGGACGCGGTTATGGACAACATAATACCGTAGTTTATCGCAGTGCAGATAAATATCGCAATATGCCCCATCGTCATTGTATTTTAATGAATAGTTTGGATATTAAAAAGGCAGGATTTCAAGAACATCAACGAGTTACAGTTAAAGGCAGTGGGGGAGAATTAAAGAATATTGAAATTATTTGTGGTGCAATTCGTGAAGGTGCAGCTTTTATGTTTTATCCTGAAGCTAACGTTTTATTGACAGCAGCAATTGATCCTGAAAGTGGCACACCTGCTTATAAAAGAGTTCCGGTTTTTGTGTACTAAATTGTGTTATGAATATTATCTCTATGATCTCGTTTATCTCTTACCTCTCACTAAAAATTATCCTTACATACCATAATTTACCCTATTTGTCAATAGTACATTTGTACTATCATCCAAAGGACATTATTTGCTGAATAATTTTTCCCCAATTTAGTCTTTCAAACCACTGCTAATTTGTAAAGTTTTGTATTTTTGTTCAAAATTGATCTCTGAAACGACTATAAATAAAGACTTTTGCAAATCATCTTTTTAGCAGGGTACAAAATTGACAATAATACCCCAATTATGAAATTCTCAATAATTGTAGCAAATCGCCGAAAGTATTGCAAGCTCGTTGCTAAATAAAAATTATTCTCAATTAATTATTAAGAAAATCTAAAGTTGAATTTTCATCAGTTATGAATATTAAAAGTATTATTGATTTTATATAAGTTTTAATTATACTATACTGTAAAGTTTTATGATCACTTCCGTACCATTAATCAATTATTTGCTAGAGTACGGGAAGCAGAAAAACCAAAAAACAACGAAAAATTACCAATTTTGATCATTTGCTAACTGACTGAGATAATCATCCATAATAGCTGGTAATTCTTTTGGTGAATAGGTGTAAGTTAAGAATAAAAATGTCATAGCTGTTGACATAATTGGCTTTCTATCTAGGATTTTTGATAATTGAGAACGGGTATATTTACCATTCATGATTTCTATACTAGCATCAGCGATCGCATCTTCAATTACTTCTTCCTCTATTAAATTTTCCCATTCATCATGATTGACATAATAGGACTTTTTATTTTCCTTCAGGTTGATTTTTTGAATTTCTCTAATTGAATTACGAATAGAAGCCATCCAAGAATTTGTTAATCGCTGTTCTATTTGATTTTTAATCAAGTGAATGAGTAAAATTTTTAAAAATGATTCTATATTTCTCAATATTGCTTGTTTACTCATTCCTTCTAATTCATCAATAATTGCTAAAGCATCTGTATAATTTCCTTGTAAAATGTTGTTTCTGAGGTCTATTAATTCTTGAGTCATTTTCATTAACCTCCAGGATGATTCACATATTGATAATAACACAGAATTTAGGAAAAAGCACACTGTTTGTTGTCGAGTTAGGAGTCAGGAGTGAAGATAGAGAATTAGAGGTTTGAGTCTTGTCTTCTGTTATGAATCTGTTAATTGTAATAGATCTAAGCCTTGGGTAAAAATCTCATCAATGGGTAACATTTCCCCTGCTTCAGTCATAAACTTATGGTCTTTTGTCGCGCGAATAATTGCCCCATTTTCTAATAAATATTCATAGACTTCTTGCTGTCCGCGATGATGCCACTGGGCAATGGGTTGGGTATAAAGTATGCCATTACTATCAACGGTATAAACTTGACACTCAATTTGCTTTTCCACAATTTCTCCAATTTCTAAAAAACCATATTCAACAGTTAAAATTTCTGTATCATAACTTAAACAATATTCGGCAAATTTTAACATATCCGCAAATAAATGTTCAGCAACTTGGGATTTTACACCATTTTTTGCAGAACCATCAATAAAATTTTGCTTTTGTTTTTCCATTTCCGACACTTTCTTTTTACCCATAGCACGACGAAGTAAATCAGCTTGTCCTAAACTATAACCTGCCATATCTTGAGCAATTTTCATAATTTGTTCTTGATAAACCATGATGCCGTAGGTTTCATTTAATATTGTTTCTAAAATTTGAGTATCATATTCAATTTCTTCTCGTCCATGTTTGCGATTAATAAACTTAGGAATTAATCCTGCATCCAAGGGTCCGGGACGATAAAGTGCGAGAATAGAAGAAATATCTTCAATATTAGAAGGTTTCAAATCTCGGACTATTTGTTTCATTCCTGAAGATTCTAATTGAAATATGCCTTCTAAATCACCTGCTTCTAATAGTGAATAAGCTTTAGTCACATCTTTTGGTAAGCTAGTATGTTCACCTTTAGCTAATATTTTTTGTGCCTTTCTTTCCTGTTTTGTAATTTCATCGGCATCAATACGATATCCTTGACTTTGTTGAATTAAATCAATGGTTTTTTGAATTAGGGTTAAGTTCCGTAAACCTAAAAAGTCCATTTTCAATAATCCCAATGATTCTAAATCTTCCATGAAATATTGGGTAATTACAGAACCGTCATTATTGCGTTGGAGGGGAACAAGTTCATCTAATGGTTCTGCGGAAATAACCACACCAGCGGCATGAACACCGAAGGTTTTGTTAGTACCTTCAATACGCATAGCCATATCAATCCAGCGCCGCACGGTGGGGTCATTATCATATTTGGCTTTAAATTCTGGTTCGGGAGTTTCATCGGAAATCATCACTTTCAGTTTTGTCGGTTTACCCCGGACTACAGGAATCATTTTCGCCATTTTGTCAGAATCTCCATAAGGAATATCTAACACTCTAGCAACATCTTTTAACACTGCTTTTGATGTCAGACGGTTAAAAGTAATAATTTGGGCTACTCTCTCAACCCCATATTTTTCAGTGACATATTCAATTACTTGATCTCGTTTATCAATGCAGAAATCTGTATCAATATCCGGCATTGATTTACGTTCGGGATTGAGAAATCTTTCAAATAATAAACCATGATGTACGGGGTCAATATTCGTAATTTTCATAGCATAAGCTACTAAAGAACCTGCCGCAGAACCCCGTCCTGGACCAACGGGAATATTATTGTCTCTTGCAAATTTAATATAGTCCCAAACTACTAAAAAGTATTTGGAAAATCCCATTTGCTGAATCATTTTTAATTCATATTCCAATCTTTCTTTATAGACTGGATCTACTTCGTTGCGAGATTTGCGATTTAATCTTTCTAAAAGTCCCAACCATGCCACTTCTTCTGCATAAGTATCTGCTGTATGTCCTGAAGGGATTGTGGGTGTGGGAATTTGTGGATCACCCATGATGTGATAAGGTTCAACTTTATCCGCAATTTCTTCTGTGGTGGCGATCGCTTCGGCAATGATATCATCGGCTAAATGGTCACGGAATAGCTGGTGCATTTCCTCGGATGATTTGAGGTATTCTGTGCCGCTGTACCGCATTCTTTTATCTTCGCTAATGAGTTTACCGGTTTGAATACATAATAAGGCATCATGGGATTCTACATCAAAACAAGAGATAAAATGAGAGTCATTTGTGGCGATAAATTTAATGTTTAATTCCCTGGCAATTTTGACGATTTCTACATTGACAATTCGGTCTTCTTGAGAACCATGATCTTGAATTTCTAAATAAAAATCTTCACCAAATACTTCTTTATACCATTTGGCAATTTTCCTGGCTATATCTGGCCGATTACTCAGAATTGCTTGGGGAATTTCTCCTCCTAAACAAGCGCTGGTAACTATTAACCCCTCCTTATATTGTTTGAGTAAATCCTTATTAATACAAGGACGGGAAAAAATGCCTTTACCTTGTACTCCTTGCAGGTGAGAAATGGTGGTGATTTTAACTAGATTTTTATAGCCTTGAGTATTTTTTGCTAATACGACTTGATGATATTTAGGACGACGTTCTTGTTTTTCAATATCACCATTAATGATATACATTTCGTTGCCAATGATTGGCTTAATCATCTTACTGCGGCAGATTTTGATCAGTTCCACAGCCCCATACATGACACCATGATCTGTGAGGGCGATCGCTTTCATTCCTAAGGCGATCGCTCGATCTACCAATTCTGGTAATTGACTAGCACCATCAAGTAAACTATAATCACTGTGAATATGTAAGGGAACAAAGGACATATTAGTATTTGGTAAAGTAAGGGGATTTTCAACTAACACTTTTTAGTTAAAATTTTATGCCGATAAGGGAGTAATTAACCGGGTATGTTATAATTTTTAACATCAATGTTGCGGCTGTTATAGCTAATTTAATTTTAGGATATATGGTTTTGTAATTAGCCTGATAATAAGCATTTAATAAGCTACTTAGTATTTAATATGCAAATCCAAATCTTCAAAAACCTCTTGTGGGGTGGGCATCTTGCCCGCCCCCATTATATAAATTCAATTGAAAATACCTGAATTAAAAAAGGTATGATCACTTAAATTAATAAAATCCAAAATAATTTGGAGGATTTTAACTATTCTTTTGCTTATATGCTTTCAGCCAATTTAAAGACCTTTTAGCACCTAGCTTTTTCTGCATATCTTCTTGAGAAATATAAGGACGTTTACCCGAAATTAACTTTGCATATCCATCTTTAACCCCTGGAATCTTGCTCAAATCAGAATTTTTATTATTGATAAATTCCAAGAAACCTGTCAAATCTTGAGGCTCAATCACTCTGTCATTTAGTTTTGACTGTGAAACTGCTTGTTCTATATATTTTTCTGCTTCTGGTTGTTTTTCGGCAATTAAGAAAAACCACATTCTATCTATTCCAGCTAAAACAGCAGATTCATAAATTGGTAATCCTGTTAATAAGTGATATTTGTCTTCTTCATCTGTAATACAAACTATGGGTAGAGAAAAGTTACAACATTTTCATATTAATACTATAGTAAGCTCAATGACAAGCTTTTTTGACACCACAAATCCTGAAATTTGCTGATAAAGCAAAAGGGCAGGCAAGATGCCCACCCCACAAGAGGGGATGTAATAATTGAGGTTATTCTGAGGTTTGCCACAAGTAAGGGTAATCTTCTGGTGTTGATGACAGTCCTGCTTCTACAGGATTTTGTCTGATATATTGCCAATATGCTTGAAACTCTTCTTCATTTCTGACAATTCTGTCATATCGCTCATCTTGCCAAATAGTTCCTATATGTTTCATCACCTTGGGAATCTGTTTAGCACTATAACCTTTGATACTACTCATAATGCTACTAAGAGACCAATACTCATTTTCTGATTTAAGTAAAGGCTGCATCAGTAAATGTACATGATCTATCATCACCACAAAGACAAATATCTTATATCTTTGATTATTAAAAAATAAACAACTATTCAAAACTATTTCCCTAGCTTCTGGGTTAAGTTCTAACTTTTCCCAAGTATTAAAAGTAATAAAATAACTTGCCCCATCTAACTCCCAATGAGGTAACATCCTATGGTAAATTTTTAACCTTGCTTCTTCCATAGCAGAAAAATATTTTCTAGGTTTATTGTAGGATAGGCATCTTGCCTGCCCTATCTTTATATTTCCCATCCTCTAAACAGAAAATTACATTCTTTTTATTTTTTGTAGTTTATATACATCTCTTATAGTTTACATCTCTTGTGGGGTGGGCATCCTGCCCGCCCATTAAAAAAATCCTCTTGTGGGGTGGGCATCTTGCCCGCCCATTAAAAAAATCCCCCGCCGTGAGGTGGGGGATTTTTAATTACCTACAACCAGTAGTTAAGATCAACCGAACTTACCAGCAGTAGAAGCAATGAGGAACGCTGCATAGGTAACGATGTAGCCAACAGTGAAGTGAGCTAAACCAACCACACGAGCTTGAACAATAGACAGAGCAACGGGCTTATCCTTCCAGCGAACCAAGTTAGCTAAAGGAGTACGCTCGTGCGCCCAAACCAAAGTTTCGATTAACTCTTGCCAGTAACCTCTCCAAGAGATGAGGAACATGAAACCAGTAGCCCAGATCAGGTGTCCAAAAAGGAACATCCAAGCCCAAACAGACAAGTTATTCATGCCGTAAGGGTTGTAACCGTTAATCAACTGAGCAGAGTTAGCCCAGAGGTAATCACGGAACCAGCCCATGAGGTAGGTAGAGTTTTCGTTGAACTGAGCAACGTTACCTTGCCAAATCCCTAGATGTTTCCAGTGCCAGTAGAAAGTTACCCAACCAATGGTGTTTAACATCCAGAACATAGACAGGTAGAAAGAGTCCCATGCGGAGATATCGCAAGTACCGCCACGGCCTGGACCATCGCAGGGGAACGCATAACCGAAGTCCTTTTTATCGGGCATCAGTTTAGAACCACGAGCATCCAAAGCACCCTTAACGAGTACCAAGGTGGTGGTGTGGATAGCCAAAGCGAAAGCGTGGTGAACCAAGAAGTCGCCAGGGCCAATGGTCAGGAACAAGGAATTTGTGCCTGAGTTGATGGCATCTAACCAGCCAGACAACCAAACGTTACCAGCATTGGGGTAAGCGGTGTAAGCAATACTGTCGGGGTTAGACAACAGTACATTCAAGCCATACAGAGCTTTACCTTGAGCAGCTTGGATGAATTGAGCAAATACTGGCTCAATCAAGATTTGTTTTTCAGGAGTACCGAAGGCCACAACTACGTCGTTGTGAACGTATAAGCCCAAGGTGTGGAAGCCTAAGAAGAGAGATACCCAGCTAAGGTGGGAAATGATCGCTTCTTTGTGCTGTAACATCCGGTCAAGAACGTTACCTTTGTTTTGTTCGGGGTCGTAGTCACGAACCCAGAAGATTGCTGCGTGAGCAAAAGCACCAACCATCAAGAAACCAGCGATGTACTGGTGGTGGGTGTACAGCGCTGCTTGTGTTGTGTAGTCCTTAGCGATGAACGCATAAGGAGGCAGAGCGTACATATGCTGCGCTACCAAGGAACAAATAGTTCCCAAAGATGCCAAAGCTAATGACAACTGGAAGTGCAGGGAATTGTTGATGGTGTCGTAAAGACCTTGGTGGGGCAGGTTGAAAGGACCTTCGCTCTTTGTACCAGGTAATAAACCGGATTTGGAGTTCAGCATTTCTTTGATGCTGTGACCAATTCCGAAGTTAGTCCGGTACATATGACCAGCAATGATGAACAAAACTGCGATCGCCAAGTGGTGGTGAGCCATGTCAGTCAACCACAAGGATTCTGTTTGGGGGTGGAAACCGCCCAAGAAGGTGAGAATCGCAGTTCCAGCACCGGTGGAAGTACCAAATAAATGGCCAGCGGTGTCAGGGTTTTGAGCGTAAACGCTCCAGTTACCTGTGAAGAAAGGAGTTAAACCTGCTGGATGGGGAGCTACATTCAGGAAGTTATCCCAACCTACGTGAATACCACGAGATTCAGGAATAGCAACGTGAACCAAGTGACCAGTCCAAGCTAAGGAGCTAACACCGAACAAACCAGCGAGGTGGTGATTCAAACGGGGTTCAGCGCTCTTGAACCAAGAGAGGCTAGGACGGAACTTGGGTTGTAAATGTAACCAACCAGCAAATAGGAACAATGCCGCCAACAGGAGCAAACCAACGGAACCAGTGTATAGTTCGGCGTTTGTCCGCATCCCGATGGTGTACCACCAGTGGTAAACACCGGAATAGGCAATGTTTACGGGGTTGCTTGCACCGCCTTGGGTGAAAGCTTCAATTGCTGCTTCACCGAAGTGAGGGTCCCAAATTGCATGGGCAATGGGACGGACGTGCAGGGGATCTTTAATCCACTGTTCAAAGTTACCTTGCCAGGCTACGTGGAACAGGAGGCTGGATGCCCACAGGAAGATGATTGCCAAGTGGCCGAAGTGCGTAGCGAAAATCTTTTGGTAAAGATTTTCTTCCGTCATGCCATCGTGGCTTTCAAAGTCGTTGCCTGTAGCGATCGCATACCAAATCCGACGCGTAGTCGGGTCCTGTGCGAGATCCTGGCTAAATTTTGGAAATTTTGTTGCCATAGGTGTGATCTGTCCTCTGACCTTTAGCCATCAAGTGTCAGCAAAATTTTAGATTCTAGATTTTGGATTTTGGATTGAATCTAAAATCTTAGAATCCAAAACCCAAAATTCCACTGATTTTTATCCTACTGAAAGGATGTGTGCGTGGAAGAATGCCCAAGTGGTGGCAATTCCTCCTAATAGGTAGTGAGCCACACCTACAGCCCGACCTTGAGTGATGCTCAGTGCGCGAGGCTGAATTGTTGGGGCTACTTTCAGTTTATTGTGCGCCCAAACGATGGACTCAATTAATTCTTGCCAGTAGCCACGACCGCTGAACAAGAACATTAAGCTGAACGCCCAAACAAAGTGAGCGCCTAAGAACATTAGTCCGTAAGCGGACAATTCTGTTCCGTAGGAGTTAATTACTTGTGTAGCTTGCGCCCACAAGAAGTCACGTAACCAACCGTTGATGGTGATAGCGCTTTCTGCAAAGTTGCCACCAGTAATGTGGTTTACTGTGCCATCTGCGTCTACTGTTCCCCAAACATCAGATTGCATCTTCCAGCTAAAGTGGAAAATTACAATTGATAAGGAGTTATACATCCAGAACAGTCCCAGGAACACATGATCCCAACCTGAGACTTGGCAAGTACCGCCACGACCTGGACCATCGCAAGGGAATCGGAAGCCTAAGTTAGCCTTGTCTGGAATCAGACGAGAACTGCGGGCGTACAATACACCTTTGAGTAGGATGAGAACAGTAACGTGAATGGTGAATGCGTGGATGTGGTGAACCATGAAGTCCGCTGTACCCAATGTAATGGGCATCATAGCGATCTTATCGCCGATAGCAACAATTCCACCACCAAAAGCATGACTAACTACTTGGAGAGCGTTAGGTGCTGTGTTACCAGGAGCTAATGTGTGCAGGTTTTGCACCCACTGAGCAAATACTGGCTGTAATTGAATTGCGCTGTCGGAGAACATATCTTGGGGACGACCCAAGGCACGCATGGTGTCATTGTGAATGTACAAACCAAAGCTGTGGAAGCCTAAGAAAATACAAACCCAGTTAAGGTGAGAAATGATAGCGTCACGGTGACGAATCACGCGATCTAATACGTTGTTTTGGTTAACAACAGGATCGTAATCCCGCACCATGAAGATGGCCGCGTGAGCCGCACCACCAACAATCAAGAAACCACCGATCCAAATATGGTGAGTGAAGATACACAATTGTGTTGCGTAGTCCGTCGCCAAGTAAGGATAGGGAGGCATCGCGTACATATGATGGGCGATGATGATTGTCAATGAACCCAAGAAAGCTAGGTTAGTAGCCAACTGAGCGTGCCAAGAAGTGGTGAGGTTTTCGTAAAGACCTTTGTGACCTTCGCCAGTGAAAGGACCTTTATGAGCTTCGAGAATATCTTTAATGCTGTGACCAATACCCCAGTTGGTACGGTACATATGACCAGCAACGATGAACAGTACAGCGATCGCTAGGTGGTGATGAGAAATATCAGTCATCCACAAGCCGCCTGTAACTGGGTTTAAACCACCCTTAAATGTGAGGATATCAGCATAAGCTCCCCAATTTAAGGTGAAGAAAGGTGTTAAACCACTAGCGAAACCAGGGTAAAGTTCTGCCATTTTTGCTGTATCAAACAGCAATTCATGGGGTAGGGGAATGTCCTTAGCGGCTACACCAGCATCCAACAGTTTGTTGATTGGTGCAGATACATGGATTAAGTGACCAGCCCATCCCAAAGAACCGCAGCCTAGCAACACTGATAAGTGATGATTCAGCATTGACTCCACATTCTGGAACCATTCCAGTTTAGGAGCGCGTTTGTGGTAATGGAACCAGCCAGCAAATAAGAACAAGCCTGCTAATACCAAGCCGCCAATTGCAGTTACATATAGCTGGTAGGAGCTAGTGATACCCCAGCCACGCCATACTTGGAACAAGCCGGAGGTGGTTTGAATGCCGCGAAAACCGCCGCCCATGTCACCGTTTAAAATGTCTTGTCCAACAATAGACCAAACTGTCTGAGCACTGGGCTTGACTCCTAATGGATCTGCCAGCCAAGCTTCGTAATTAGAGAACTTAGCGCCATGGAATAACATTCCGCTCAACCAGATTGCTACTACGGCCAAATGACCGAAGTGAGCGGCGAATATCTTGCGGGAAATGTCTTCTAAATCGCTTGTATGTGTATCAAAATCATGGGCGAGGGCGTGGAGGTCCCAAATCCAGGTTGTGGTTTTTGGTCCTCTGCTTAATGATCTCTCAAAATGCCCTGGCTTTGCCCATTTTTCAAATGAGGTAGGAACCGGGTCATTGTCAACGATCACTCTTGCTTTTTTTTCCTCTCGCTCCGGAGGACTAATCGTCATTCGACCTCCTCTCTATAAGGAATGGGGAATCATGAATACCACCTAGAATAACACAGTCGCTGTTTTCAGATTTCTCTGTTCCAGCGATGGGGTTGTCTTGTGGAAAAGAAAAGTTGTTTCTGTTGAATTATAGAGTCTGAACTTGCACATTGTCATACACCTGTTAACAATAATTAAAAATAGCCAAATTCATGGTCTCATCTACCTTACAAATCCATATATTGTCCAAATGTCAATATATTCTTCATTTAATTTACAAATAACAATAATTTATAAATTAAATGCTTTACACTTAAATCTACTTTAAAACTTGCTATTCAAGGACTTTTGAGCAAATTTGGCAGTCTAAAAACAAATTTTTCTTGATTTATTCAGTCATAAAAATTACTTATTTGTCGTTGTAATTAGCAAAAGTTCGGTACATTTATAACTCTGGCACTTTTATCCCATGGTTCATAAGTCATAATTTGCGTCACAATTGATTACGAATTGTTAAAAACTATTACAGGATTCAAAAATGAACACTAAATGCAAAAAACTACTTCAGCAAGTTTTGTCAAAAAGAATCTCAATTATTAAATCTATTGTTGCATTATTTCTGGTTGTGATTTTAAGCGGTTGTGCTGAATCCGCAAGCAGCAAAGAACCATCTATTCAGACCCAAGTTAAAGCACCACCTACTGCGGAAATTTCAGGGACGTTTTCGGAAACTGCACCACCAGATGTTATTCAAGCACTCCGTCCTAGTCTAGAAGGTTATCAACCCCAAGTTAGTATTCTCAGTCCCCAAATAGATGAAGTTCTTCAGGAAAATACCGTTAACGTTCGTTTACAGGTTAAGGACTTACCAATATTTAAAGACCCTCAATGGCAACTTGGACCCCATTTGCACTTAATTTTAGATAACGAACCTTATATAGCTGTTTACGATCTAAATCAATTGGTAACATTACCAAATTTATCTCCGGGTACTCATACTCTTCGTGTTTTTGCTTCTCGTCCGTGGTATGAAAGCTTTAAAAATGAAGGTGCGTATGCTCAAACTACATTTCACATTTTAACGAAAACTGAAGAAAATAATCCTGATGCTAAGTTACCTTTACTTACCTACAGTCGTCCTAATGGTAATTATGGTGCTGAACCAATTATGTTGGATTTCTACTTAACTAATGCACCGTTGCACAGTGTTGCGGAAACTAATCCTGATGATATGATGAGCAACTGGCGTATTCGTAGCACAATTAATGGTGAAAGTTTCATTCTTGATCGTTGGCAACCAATTTATCTTAAAGGCTTTAAACCTGGCAAAACTTGGGTAAAACTAGAATTTATCAATAATGAAGGACAACCTGTAAAAAATGTCTTTAACACTACTATCAGATTAATTAATTATCAACCCAATGGTCAAGATACTCTTTCAAAAATTGTTAGAGGAGAATTGACAGCAGATAAAGTCCGTGGCATTGTAGACCAGAATTATACAGTTAAAACTCCAGTTACTCAACCTAGTTCTACAGAAACACCGGCACCAAAAACAGAACAACAGTCAATTCCCGAAGTTAAACCTGCTGACGTTACAGAAACACCAGCACCAAAAACAGAACAACAATTAAACTCAACAAAAGCATTGGAATCAAATCCAAATCAACTAGATACAGATTCAGTTCCTCAAACAATGGGAAATATCAAATCTCAAATTGAAAAGTAATTAATAAAAAATACTCAATTGTAAATTTTGAGATAAACTTGCCATTAGTGCTAAACCAGCTACAGAATTACCAGCATGATCTAAAGCAGGACTGTAGCTGGCTATTGCTCCCTGATTTGGTACTATAGTTACAAGTCCACCACTAATACCTGATTTCATGGGTAAACCAATTTTGATACTATATTCTGCGGAAGCTTCATATAAACCACAAGTTAACATGACTGCATTGACAATTTGACGGTTATAATTACTGATAAAATCGCTTTCACAAGCTAGTATTTTTCCCAACTTCGCTAAATCTTGTACTGTTCCAGATATACAGCATATTTGTTCATAAACGTCAAGAGCAAATTGAATATTATTTACATTTCCGGCTTCATAAAGACAATTAGTAATATCTATATTTATAGGAGAACGATTAGCACGAACCGAAGCAAGAATATCTAAATCTATATATAGATTTGTGTTTGCTAACTTATTTAACCATGTACAAAACAATTGTGTAGATTCATTGCTATTTTTTCCTGGAAACTTATCAGCGAGAGTAATAGCACCACTATTGATCATTGGGTTACGAGGATGTCCATTATCTGCTATTAATTGCGCTAAAGAGTTAAAAGGTGTAGTTGAGGGTTGAATATCAACCCATTGTAAAATTGGTTTTGCAGTGAATTTTTCTAATAAATAGAGTAGAGAAAAGGGTTTAATTGCACTCATAAATGGAAATATACAATCTATATTTCCTAAACTGTAATTTTCTGGTGATTTACAAGTTATATTAACAGCAAACCAGCCAGGGTCAGCCATAGCTAATTGGGGAATACGTTGAATAACTTTTCCTTGTGCTGCTTGGGTTTTTGCTTGTTCCACCCAAATAGATAAATCATGTATATTGATGTTTTTTATTCCTATCAAGATATTAGTCCTCAAATTGAGATAAAAATATAAAATATCTTTATAAAAAATACCAATCCCGGAGCTATCAAAGAAGTCCGGGATGTGATATAATCAGTTATTACTAATTAGTAAATAAATTCAAATCTGTTACAGCACCCACACTACTAGAAGATACCAGTTTGGCATATTTTCCTAGTACACCTTGAGTATATCGGGGTGGGAGTGGTTGCCAATTTGCGCGACGAGTCGCTAATTCTTGATCTGATACATTGAGTTGTAACAACCGAGCATTAGCATCAATAGTAACACTATCACCTTCTGCTACTAAGGCTATATTACCACCTACGGCTGCTTCTGGGGCAACATGACCGACCACCATACCGTAAGTACCACCGGAAAAACGTCCGTCAGTAATTAAACCTACGGAGTCTCCTAAACCAGCACCAATAATAGCAGAAGTAGGTGCCAGCATTTCTCTCATACCAGGTCCGCCCTTTGGTCCTTCGTAACGGATAATAATCACATCCCCTGCTTTGATTTTTCCTGCTAAAATTGCATCTAAACAGGACTCTTCCGACTCAAATACTCTTGCTGGTCCGGTAATGACAGGCTTTTTAACTCCAGTAATTTTGGCTACTGCTCCTTCAGTGGCCAAATTTCCCTTGAGGATAGCTAAGTGTCCTTGAGTATACATCGGATTATTCCAAGGACGAATTACATCTTGGTCTGTCCGTGGTTCTGCGGGGATATCTGCTAAAACTTCGGCGACAGTTTGCCCGGAAATCGTCATACAGTCACCATGGAGTAAGTCATGTGCCAATAGCATTTTCATGACTTGGGGAATACCGCCGGCTTGGTGTAAATCTGTAGCTACATATCTACCGCTAGGTTTTAAATCACACACAACGGGAACACGGCCGCGAATGGTTTCAAAGTCGTCTATTGTTAATTCTACACCAGCAGCGCGGGCAATGGCCAGAAAATGTAAAACTGCATTAGTAGAACCACCTACCGCCATAATGACAGAAATGGCGTTTTCAATAGATTTACGGGTGATGATTGTCCGAGGTAATATTTGTTTGCGAATGGCTTCAACCAGAACAATAGCCGATTTTTCCGTACTGTCGGCTTTTTCTGGGTCTTCTGCGGCCATGGTGGAGGAATAGGGTAAACTCATGCCCATTGCTTCAAATGCTGAAGACATGGTATTGGCTGTAAACATTCCTCCACAGGACCCTGCACCGGGACAGGCACTACGTTCAACCGCTAACAGTTCATTTTCGTCAATTTTTCCTGCACTGTACTGGCCAACGGCTTCAAAGGAACTGACTACAGTTAAGTCTTTACCGTCATAATGTCCGGGTTTGATTGTGCCACCGTAAACAAAGATAGCGGGAATGTTCATTCTGGCCATGGCTAACATAGCCCCTGGCATATTTTTATCACAACCACCAATGGCCAATACACCGTCCATACTTTGCCCTGTACAGGCTGTTTCAATGGAGTCAGCGATAACTTCCCGTGATACTAGGGAGTATTTCATCCCTTCTGTACCCATGGAAATACCATCACTAATAGTAATTGTCCCGAAAATTTGCGGCATTGCCCCAGCATTTTTGACAGCGGTTTCTGCCCTTTGTGCCAGTTTATTAATCCCCATGTTACAAGGGGTGATGGTACTGTATCCATTGGCAATACCGACAATGGCTTTGTCAAAATCTCCGTCTTGAAAACCTACAGCCCTTAACATGGCTCGATTTGGCGATCGCTGTACCCCTTGTGTGATAGCTTTACTTTTAAGATTTTCCGACATCTATTTTTTTCCCTGTTGACGATTATTGTTTAGTTGTGAGTATCCTGATTCTAAATTTCATCAGACTTTGTAGAATAATAAACACAGATGAATGCAGATAGAAAATGATGATTGAATGGATTTTAGATTAGAAGGGTAGAAACTGTAATAAGACTGAACCTAAACTCCCTACAAAATCCATAAAGCTGGGTTTACCCACATTGACTTTTTCTGTGTAGGGTGTTTTCAATTCTATAATGAAAGCTTGCGCTGTTTTCATTCCTTCAGGATTTTTGACTTCTGCAAATAATTCTGCCGCTTTTTGGGCATCTTCTAAGGCGCTTTTTCTGTCTAAACCTTGATAACTAGCGACACCACGGGCTAAATATGCTCCAGCATAGTCTGGTTTGAGAGCGATGGCTTCGCTAAAATAATTAATAGCTGATTTAAGATTACCTTTTTCTGCATCTGCCAGACCCCAGGCGTAAAAATCTTCCGCTTTTGCGATTTGTGAAGGTATCCCTACCGCACCTTGAAAGTTTGTCCCTGTTATATTAGCACCTTTCAATTCAGCATTCATTAAAAAGGTGTTTCTTAAATCGGCACCAGTTAAGTTTGCACCACTAAGTTTAGCTTCACTTAAATTCACACCAAATAAATTCGCTCCGCTTAAATTCGCTCCTCGTAAATCCGCACCAGTCAAGTTAGCACGACTCAGATTAGCACCAGCAAGATTAGCACCGCTTAAATTTGCTTCTACTAAATCCGCCATGACTAAACCAGCATTGCTAAGAAGACATTTTGGACATTGTTTACTCGCTAATAACTGTCTCATATCTTCATAATTTGCAGCTTCCACTGTACTTACTAAGGTAACTGTAAATAAAAATACAGATGCAGTCAAAATTCTACTGTTCATGATTTATTTTTGTATTCACCCCAGTTTTAATTTTAAAATATGTTTTAAATATATTTTTTCATCAAAGACATAATACTATAAAATTAACATAATTGCGGTTTTCTCCATTAGTTGATAGAATTAGTGCTAATTCTATAATATTGACAAATGTTCAAAATTATTACTCATTTCCGAAATTTAGTAATTTTCAGCTTTATCTGCCTAATTTTCAGCTGGTCACTCCCCGTTCAAGCCGATACTAAAATAGATTCTCAATTAGAACAACAAGTTCTAGAAATTATTCGCAAAAACCCAGAAATAATTATTGAATCTGTAGAAGCATATCAGCAACAGCAACAACAGCAACTACAAAAATCTCGACAAGAATTTATCAATAATTTGCAAACAAATCCCCAAACCATAATTGGTGATTCTCCTACAATTGGTGCGAAGCAATCAAAAATTGTTTTGATAGAATTCTCTGATTTTGAATGTCCCTATTGTGCAGAAGCACATACAGAACTAAAGAATTTATTGACCAAATATCCCAATAAATTCACATTAGTTTATAAACATTTTCCCCTTTATCAAATTCATGAACAAGCATTACCCGCAGCTACAGCAGCTTGGGCAGCATTTCAACAAAGTAAGTTTTGGGAATATCATGATGCCTTATTTACAAATCAAAAACAATTGGGTGAGACCTTATATTTAGATACGGCTAAAAAGCTAAAATTAAATCTCACAAAATTTGCTAGTGACCGTAAATTAGCCATTAAACCTATCCAAAATGACCTATTATTAGCACAAAAATTAGGACTGGGTGGAACACCTTCTTTTATTATTACCAGTCAGAATTTTTCTGGACCTGTGAAGCTAACAGAACTTGAAGAAATATTGCGAGGTAAATAATAATATTTGATTTATGGCAATAAATTACACTAATTTTATTGTCATTGCCAACAAATCTGCATCTTTAGCTAGAGGTTGCACTTATTGATGATCTGTTCTAATTACTATAAGTGTAAGGAGTAGTCTTATGGGAAGTGAAAAGTGTAACTTATCACTTCTCAATTTCTATTAAAGGAAAATGCCTTGGTTATCTAATTATTAGGAATTAATTATAAATATTTCCTCAAAAATATGCTATACTTGACAATCCTTCCCCAAAACGCCAATTGTAAAATTGTATTCTAAGAGAATTTTGTTATGTACGGGATCTAGATAAAGGACCTAAGTAAATGTCACATTAAATATCTAGGGTGCCTCAGACTGGGTAAATACCACTAACAAACAGATGAATCACAAAACCAAATTACTAAGTTTTGCAACTATCACTATCACAGTTTTTTCTGTCACAGTTGGAACAGTTATTGCACAGACACAACTCACCAGTCAAGCCAAAGTAACTATCAATAGTATTGGTCCAGTAAAAATAGGGATGAATCTTCCTGAAGCTGCCGCTGCTGCTAATACTCGTTTATCTGTTAGCTATGCTGGAAGTGATAGTTGTTACTATCTACAAACAGAAGGAGAACTCAAAGGTGTGTCATTTATGGTGACAAAAGATGATGTTAAGAGTCGTCTTCAATATGTTACCAGCGATGTTATTGCCAGAATAGATATAGATAATCCCAAAATAACTACTGTTTCTGGTGCAAAAATTGGTGATACAGAAGCGCGAATTAAATCACTTTACCCTGGACAAATTAAAGTTACACCCCATGAATATACAAAAGGACATTATTTAACTTTTATTCCCAAAGATAAAGCCGGACAAAACTATCGCATTGTTTTTGAAACTGATGGTCAGCGTGTAACTAGGTATAGAGCGGGTAAACTACCAGAAGTGGAATATATTGAAGGATGTAGTTAAAGATGAGTTTTTTTCTACATTCTGAAAATTGTTTAATGATAATTATCTCATAGTCACCGTAAAAATATATGACTATTAGCCAATTTCAACCCTATATTTCCATAGAAGAATACTTACAAGCTGAAAAATCTAGCCCTATTAAACATGAATATATCCAAGGGCAAATTTACGCAATGGCTGGTGCTAGTGATGCCCATGTCACAATTACTGCTAACTTAGTCGCCCTTTTAAGAAATCATATTCGTGGTACAGGATGTCGGCTTTATGTCGCTGACATGAAAGCAAGAATTGAATCTTTAGATATTTTCTATTATCCTGATATTATGGTAACTTGCGATTCAAGAGATACACAATTTGAATATTTTAAACGATATCCGAATTTAATCATTGAAGTTTTATCACCTTCTACAGAAGCCTTAGATAGAGGTGATAAATTTAGTGATTATCAAGAATTAGACACTTTACAAGAATATGTTTTAGTTAGTCAAAATCGGCAACGAATTGATTGTTTTCGGCGCAATTTTGAAGAAAGATGGGTTCTTTATAGCTATAGAGGAAATCAACAGTTAGAATTAACCAGTGTAAATTTTTCTTGTCCTCTCGCTGATGTTTATGAAGATGTTGCTTTTCCTCCAAATTTAAGTAAATAAAATTTTAAAGATGAGTTTTTTTCTAAATTCTGAAAATCGTTAATTGTCAGAATCAGGATATCCAGGATTAGAGGATTTACAGGATTTTTTATGAATATTTATCTGGGAATATTGCAGAAACGTCACGCTCCTAACGCACCTCAAAAACTACTATGATTGAGGTGTTATTGGTGTCCGATGTTTGGGAAATAGACTAATTAATGTACGTAAAGCTTGGTTAACTGTTTCCGTATCAGGAAAATATTCTCGCACATCAGGATCAAGCATTATAGCCCCATCTTCCAGGGTAAAATGTTGTACAATGTCTGTACCATCAGCTTGATGAATTGTCACAGTATGTCCTCGACGATAAGCTTGGTAATGTTTCCCACGGACACCACCTGTAAAATCGTATTCTGGGAGCATTTCGTTATCGGTATTATCTAGTTGTTCAGGGTTAATACTGTTCATATATTTTCCTTTCTGCGTTTGTAGCTTTACGGGAACTAATAATGCGAATATTTGATTGACGTTCTGTGTAAACTACAATGAGTAGTTGACCTTTACTAGAAAGACCAATATCAATATAGCGTTCTTCATCATCAGAGTGTTGAGAATCAGCTATCGTGATAGATAAAGGATCATTGAATACTGTTTTTGCTTCCTCAAAACTAATTCCATGTTTTTTGAGGTTTTCTTGGGCTTTTTCTTCATGCCATTCAAACCCCAATTCCATAAAATTACCTCTTTTATTAAAATTTTAACAACTCATCAACAATTTTATAATGTTTGGTTTCACCTTTTCCAATATTTTCAAAATTAGAGGATTAATAGGATTTTTATAATCTTTGAATCAAGATGTCTAGGATTAGAGGATTTACAGGATTTTTTATGAATATTTATCTGGGAATATTCCAGGTTTTGACGATGAGTTTTTTGTTCATCTTGATATGGCTAGGCCACGCTACGCTATCAGACAGTAGACAGTAGCTTGTGTTAGCAAAGCGTAACGCACCAAAATTAATTAAATTTAATCTCATGAATTAATGTGAGTTACGTTTATGGGACAATTATTCATGTAGATATTAGAGATGGAAAAATTTGGATTTAGAGAGATTTTACAGAGGAAGGGGTAGCTAGTGAGTTGGTAGAATTGGGAGTACCAAACGGATATTGTTTGAGGTTTTAAGCCACCTTATATGAGACAGTTTACTGGTTTTGCATCGGTTTAGATTTTTTATTCAATTTTTAGATTTTTATAACTTGATAATAACTTGATTGTGTGGGGATAGGCTTTTGCTTATCTCTTTTTTTCGCGCAAAGATGCAAATAAGCAAACCTGTAGTGTGGATATTACTAAATATCTAATTTAGCAGTTGTATAATATAATTGATCTGAGATTATAAAATTTTGAAATTATGCAAATTACAACAATAGCAACTGGTGCTGGAATGCCTCATGGTATAGGACAATCTAATTCTTGGAAAGATTTTTCTACAAGTGATTATTCAGGGACTACCTATAGGGGAGGATATATGTATTATAGTTGTTTCAGTAAGTTAAGTTTAGAAGAAAGAAAAGCAAAATCTTTACATCAAAAAGCGAAAGCTAAAAAATTTAGGAAATTGATAGAAAGTGTTGAAATTTGCAACAATGTCAATGTAAGAAGACGGTAATAAAAAATAAGCTGTTACGCATTTACTTTATTTGATTAAAAGCCTTACTAAAACAATTTTAGGCTGCAAAATATTAAATTTAGCTACGTAATAGCTTATATTATCATTTGTTAAATTAGATTTTAGAGTTATTTAACATTAAAAACAGGGTTAAATATGGACGAAAAATTACAAAAATCAATCGAAAAAATTAATAAGCTTCATCGTGGAGAATCAGCTATAACAGCTTGGCAAATAGGTGAAGAAATAACAAAAATGTATGAGCAGTATCCAGACAAAAAAAGGTTTTTTAAGTTTTTAGATGACAGAACACCATACTCTCAAGACTTGGCAAGAAAATACATAAAAATTCACGATTTAATTCCTTTAGAAGATATTAAAAAAGCCAAAAGCCTATTAATGGGACATCTATATACATTAATAAAAATGAATAAAGATGAAATAACAATTTTTTTACAAGCTTTACAAAGACTCGAAGAAAATCAATATATTCATAATGCCAATATAGAACTTAAAAACTATTATCGTGTTGATAATATTTCAACAATTGATGCTCTGAGAAAGCAGAATGAATCTGATTTTAATACTCCAGAGAAAATTGAGCAATATCTACTTGATAAGTTTATAATTCCTCAATATAAAAAAAAGTTTAATGATAATTCAAAACCTGATAGTACAGGTCTTCCTTTAACTAAAAACTATAACTTTTTTGATATAGAAAAACTTTATCAAAACGAGCCAAAAGACGAACAATCTACTGTTGCTCTATTTTGTACTATGTTTCATATCATAGCAAATGAACGTTTTAAGTTTAAATATGGTAAGGATACCATAAGTTTTTCACAAATAATTTGGATCAGAGAAAAATTTCCAGATGCGAGATTAAAATTTGATAAATACGATTCTAAAGGAAAATGCACAGGTCATATAGAATTATTCGTAGAATTTGAATACAAAAGTAATAACTTTATCAAACATTCACATCATATAACTGCTAAAAAATATGCGGAACTGATTATATGTTGGGAAGATAATTGGGGTGAAGAAAAACCGTATGCTCCTATCTTATCTATTAAAGAATTATTAAAAAAAGGAGAAATTGAATTGCAGAATTTTGGCAAATATACTTGAGTGTTAAACCGCTAGATGTACGACAATATTCACATCTATAACCAGCCTCATTAATAACTTGTTGACGAAGAGGTTTAGAAATAGATGAAACGTTACGTCGCGCTCATAATTTAATTTACAGGGGTTTCCGCTCTTATGAGGTACATATTAAGCCCCCTCTCGAAGAGCGGGGAGGGGGTTGGGGGTGGGGTGACTTTGTACCTCATAACATCGGTAAGTGCTGTATGTTTCATGATATTTTCACGCTCCTAACGCACCCTACAAACTATTTTTTTGTATTAATTTCAATAAGACTAACTGCATCATTATTTATGACCAATGAACAAAATATTCCTACCTTTTGATATTTATCCTGATTAAGGAAATCATCTACGGCAAAAGATGTCATTATACATACATCTTTTAGTATTGTGCCTTCTACTTGCCAGTCCCAAATTCTACACCTTAAATCTTTGGGTACATCAACTAAAGAAATAGCCCTAATCAAAGGATCAACTGGTGAACCATAACAAATTCCTCCATTGTAAATCCTTCCACTTATATGATGGCAAGACCTTACGTCTTGACCACAAATATTACAGATTGATTTCTTAATCAAAATCTCCGGGCTTATATATTTTCCAATTCCAAAAGAAACTTCAAAAAATTTATCTATTGATTGTATATCATTTAACACAATATCTATTATTTCAGTTTCACTTAGGTACTGATAGACAAAGCCAAGTCTATCTTTACAGTCTTGCAATACTATCCAATTGTAATTAACTTCTTTGTTAGACTTATTGCATTCCTTATCTCTCATTATTTGTTTGAGATATGAAAATTCTTGCAAACCTCTAAACAGAATTGCAGAAATAAGAAGTTTGTTATAATTAATATTTATTTCTCCCCAATAACTAAGTTCAAGAGTAGTTTTACAAAAATTAATAAAATTTAGGCATAATTTTTTTGCTCTTTCATATTTTTTATTTATAATTAATTTATACCACTTATAGAAATATTTATAAGTTTCTTCATCTAAATTATCTTCATTGATTTTAGTTGTTATTATCCTTTGGATTGACATTGTTAATATCATTGATAATTTTCTGAAAGTCTTCAAAATTTCCATCATAGTTTATAGAACGATATATATTATTTCCTTCTATTATTCTCAATTCAATATGAATTTTATTATTATTTTTCCCTTCTATACTTTTTGTTGAAAAATTTTGCTTTTTCTGAATTTCAAGTGTTAATAAACTGGATATAACCGTAGTTAAGACTGGTATGGCTAGTTTATCTAAAATATAGGTTACACCAAACCATAATTCTATACCTCTACGTTCCAATTCTACAGTTTATAACCCCAGATCATAAGAATTTGCACACTTAATTCCTGCTTCTCTTAATAGTTTGCAAAAGTTTGCATTATGGGCAGTATCTATTAATTCTTCTTCCGTTGAAGCTGTTTCTATATTCTCAGGTAAACAAAGTACCTGATAGGCTTTAATTTTTTCAAAATCTAACCCATGTTTTTCTAGTTGTTTCATACTTTTCATTATGTATTTTACCCTTTTGATATTTTTGTCAAGTTAAAGTTCAGTAACATTAGTAATTTAAGTTTATCACGCAATCACCCTATTTCTTCCTTCGCTTCCTTCGTCCCTTCGTGGTTCATTAACTCCGCGTCCTCTGCGCCTGGAGTGGTTCGTAAAAAAAACAATCCAGGGGCGGACAAACCGCCCCCATTAAAATCAGGTAACACCAAAGAAAATTACCAAGCCCAAAACAGCCCCAAATACAATTAGAGCATAGAATTGAACCCGACCGCTTTCTAAATATTTCAAACCTTCACCACTAACCAAAGTAAAGAAACCAGTCAAATTAACCGCACCGTCAACAACGCGGAAATCAACCTCCATAACCTGTCTAGCCACACGACGTAAACCGAGAACAAAGACATTGTAATAGATATCATCAAAATACCATTTGTTCAGGGAAAATTCGTAGAGAGGTTGTATTTTTGAAGCGATCGCACTAGGATCAATTTTCCGTGCCAAATACATCAGCACTGCTAAAGTAATCCCAATTACAGAAACCGCCACCGAACTACCCGCCATTACATAAAATTCATGGGGGTCAAATTCCGCAGCCTTTTCCAGAACTTCGGCTAAAGTTTCGCTAGGGGGAAAGATAAACTGCTCAAAATAATTGGCGTAGGGAGTGCCTACCAAACCAATTAACATCGAAGGAATAGCCAACACCAGCAAGGGTAAACTCATTGTCCAAGGAGACTCATGAGGCTCATGGCTGTGGGAGTCATGGGAGTGACTATCTAATTCTCCCTTTTTCATCGCTCCAGGACCAAAATTAGGAGCTAATTCGGCTGTATTTGAATTTTGCGCCAAAGTAGCTGCGGCATTTTTCAGTTTTACCTTGATTTTCTCGTCATTACCCCGGAATTTACCCTCAAATGTTGAGAAATACATTCTAAACATATAAAAAGCTGTAATTCCTGCTGTCACCCAACCAATAAACCACAGGAAGGGGTTAGCAGTAAAGGCCGCGCCGAGAATTTCATCTTTTGACCAGAAACCGGCAAAGGGAGGAATCCCTGCAATGGCCAAGCAACCAATTAAAAAGGTGAAACCGGTTACGGGCATATATTTCCGCAGTCCACCCATTAAGCGCATATCCTGTGCTAATACGGGGTCATGACCAACAACTGCTTCCATGCCATGAATTACCGAACCAGAACCCAAGAATAACATTGCTTTAAAATAAGCGTGGGTCATGAGGTGGAATAAACCGGCACTATAAGCACCCACTCCCATGGCCATGATCATGTAACCGAGTTGGGAAATGGTGGAATAAGCCAAACCCTTTTTAATGTCATTTTGGGTAATGGCGATAGTTGCTCCTAAAAACGCTGTAAATGCGCCAGTAAAAGCAATTACGTTCATTGCTGCTGGTACATTTTCAAAAACTGGATACATCCGGGCAATGAGGAATACACCCGCTGCTACCATTGTCGCTGCGTGTATCAGTGCAGAAATGGGTGTAGGACCTTCCATTGCGTCTGGTAGCCAGACATGGAGGGGGAATTGGGCTGATTTAGCCACAGGTCCCAGGAAGACTAAAATCGCCAACACAATGGCGAGGAAATTGCTAATAGAGCCAGTTTCTACTAGGTTTGACAGGCGATCGCCCATGACCATAAAATCAAAGCTTCCTGTCGCCCAGAACAGCCCCAAAATGCCTAATAATAAGCCGAAGTCACCCACCCGGTTGGTAACAAATGCTTTTTGGCAGGCCTCCGCTGCGGCTTTGCGGTCATACCAAAAGCCCACTAGGAGGTAGGAACACATTCCCACCAATTCCCAGAAAATGTAAACTTGTACCAGGTTGGGGCTGACCACCAAACCTAACATGGAAGAGCCAAATAAGCTGAGATAGGCATAAAACCGCACATAACCGGGGTCATGACTCATGTAACCATCAGTGTAAATCATCACCAAAACTGCTACTGTGGTGACAATTACCAGCATTAAGGCTGTCAGGTGGTCAATAGTGTAGCCCATACTGAGGTGAAAATTTCCTGCTGCTGCCCATTCCAGGGTGCGGAGGTAAGGTGCATGGCCTTGAATTTGACTCCACAGCAAGGCCGACGACAGAACCATAGAAGCTCCCATGAGGGAGATAATGACTACAGCATTTAATTGTCGCAGGCGGTTGGTCACCTGATTGATCGAGATTAGCCCTAGACCGACTAGCATTGCTCCTAAGAGAGGTAATACTGGAATCAGCCAGGCATACTGATAGATTAATTCCATCACTAACGCCTACTTTTAGAATTCTGTACAAACAAAGGGTGAGTTAACTGAAGAATCAGAACTGTTAATAATTGTGACACAGACCCTTGAGGATAAAATACCCCACCCGATACCCTTTGAGTGGGGTGTTAAGCATGGTTTTAGATTTGGGACTCACCAAGCACCAAATCAATTAAAATAGCTTACTGAGCCTACTGTACTGCTTACGCTTCTAAAATAGCCTAACAGTCAGCCTTGGGGCTATAAAATTTCTAAAAACTTCTGCTTTTTGTCTTTTGTTACTTACCCTTAGTCATATTTAATTATACATTGTTGTATTCTAATTCGGCTGTTTTTATGCCAGTGTCAGTTTTATTAGTGATGTTGTAGGTGAGTTGAATTGCTTCTAAGGCCTGACGTAAATCGTCTCTACCGCAAAAACCTTCTAAGCGTTGCTTGACTGTTCCTTTTTCAATTAACAGTAAGGTCGGTAAGGATTTGAGGCGATAGGTATTAGACAACTTGAAGTTTTGATCAGCGTTGACTCCGGCTAACTTAATTTCATCACCACATTGGGCTTGAAATTGCAATAAAAGCGGGTGAATAACGCGACATAAAGCACACCAGGGCGCTTCAAAGTAAACTAAAACGGGAACTGGAGATGCCAAAACTTCTTGATTAAATGTCCGTTCACTGACCGAAAACACCATGATGCCTCTTGGAATATAAGGTTTTCATAAAAAAACAAAAACAATGGTTAGTAGCAGCAATTGGTAAGTCATGAAAAGAACATCTGATTTCTAGATTTTTCTGTGAAGAAATAAACCAACATGAATGTCCCGCTGGCTGTTCTCAATGTTCAAATCTTGATTGCTATTGACTACTACCGCTCTATAAAACTTTGACAATGCTGATAGCTGATATTGCTGTAGTTCATACATTGCTGTTTATTTCCCGTTTTTACTAAGGTAGATAGCTACTTATTGTTCACGGGGATAAATTCCGCCTGAGACTCAAGAATAAATTCTTTTTTCCACTTTGGTGAAAAACAGTCTCATGATAGATGCTGAAATTTATCCTACATTGTTTTGGCAGCAAGTGATGATCACAAATTTTGATGAAATTTATATTTTTTGCTGATTTTAGGGATCAGACTAAACTACCACATTATCCTACTTGTTGCCACGAATAACAAGGGGTGAGACCACCATAATAAACCAGTAAAAATGGCAACTCCTAAATAAGCAGGACGCAGAAATTCTTGCCAGTTTAAAGATTGACGACCATCAATAATTGCTTGAAAGGGAATAATAGAAGTCCGCTGCTTGAGAAGTGCAAAGGCTTCTCCATAGCGTTGACTTAAACGACGATCTCCATGCCATACTCCAAACAGGTGATGTAGTATCAGTCCTATGGAGGTGACAACAGTAAAGCTAGTACCTAACCACAGGGTATGGGCTATACACCAAATTATCTGTCCCACCATTTGCGGGTGACGGGTAATACGAATAATCCCTGTTTCATAGAGATGAACTTGGGGCTTTTGAATAGCGGCAATTTCTAGTAAATTGAAGGTAGCAGGATATAAAAACAAAAAAGACACAGCAGATAATATCCAAACTAATGTTCCTACCCCTGGTATACCTTGCACCTGCCAAAGTTGCCATCCATCATAACGGTGATTAAAAAAGTAAACAATTAATAACACAGCTAAGGGTAAGCTGACTAATGCGAATAAAATGCGATAAAGTCGCGATCCAATGTATTTTTCTGCCCAAGGGCGCATAGCAGCACCCCCGCTATGGGCAATTGCAAAAACTAATTGTAACCCCAGTATGACAAAATGACTGGTAGTAAACCAAGAATTGGGCATGATGGATAAAACTCAATTTAACATTCTCAAAAACGAAAGAAGTTACTATTTATGGGTAAACATCTTGAATTTTAACAGATTATACACGAAAGGATTTCTGTCAATATGTTGTGGTAAGTGTTTTAAGTAGGTTAGCGTTAAAAATTGTCGTTATGACAAGGGAACAGGGAAGAGGGAAGAGGTTTTGGACAACTTTACTTTTCATTACTTATGTTGTTTTTTTCCGTTCACCTACTTAGTTAGTTCTTTAAATTTAACTATTGCCTAAATTATGACTAGTCACAAAGCTACTCACCCCGATTTATTTTTCCAGCTACTCATACATCCAAATTTCTGGGTTAAGCCTTATGTCTGACCTTCCTTTTACATTAGATCAGTTACGTATTCTCAAAGCTATCGCCCAAGAAGGCAGTTTTAAACGGGCTGCTGATAGTCTTTATGTCTCTCAACCAGCTGTCAGTTTGCAAGTTCAAAACCTGGAAAGGCAATTAGATGTTCCTATATTTGACAGGGGAGGCCGTCGCGCTCAATTAACGGAAGCCGGACATCTACTCCTGAGTTATGGGGAAAAAATTCTCAGTTTATGTCAGGAAACCTGTCGCGCTATTGAGGACTTGCAAAATCTTCAAGGTGGTACATTAATTGTCGGCGCGTCCCAAACCACTGGTACTTATCTTTTACCGAAAATGATCGGCTTATTTCGACAAAAGTATCCAGATGTGGCTGTGCAATTGCACGTCCATTCTACCAGACGCACGGCTTGGAGTGTTGCTAATGGCCAAATTGATCTGGCAATCATTGGTGGGGAAATTCCTACTGAATTGGGGGAGTCTTTAAAAACTATTCCTTATGCCGAGGATGAATTGGCACTCATTTTACCCACGTCCCATCCTTTTGCTAAATTAGAAACAATCCAAAAAGAAGACCTATATAAACTACAATTCATTGCCCTCGACTCTCAGTCAACCATCCGTAAAGTTATTGACCAGGTGCTGGCACGTTGTAATATTGACACCAGGCGGTTTAAGTTGGAAATGGAACTTAATTCCATAGAAGCAATTAAAAATGCTGTCCAATCTGGCTTAGGTGCGGCCTTTGTCTCTACTTCTGCCATTGCTAAAGAATTACAAATGGGTGTTCTCCATCATGCACCAATCCAGGACGTGATACTTAAACGCACACTTTGGTTAATATTTAACCCTAGTCGTTATAGATCCAAAGCAGCAGAAGCTTTTAGTCAGGAAATATTACCTGAATTTGCTAACCCAGTTTGGATTCAGGATATGTTAAAGTTAACACAAATGGATCTAGTCGTAAATACATTAGACCTAGCGGCACCAAACCCCACTGATGGCAGTTAAAAGATTCCAGTATCATTAGATTAATTGCTAATGACTACTGGACTAAATCGGACTTAATTTATTAATTTCATACTGCATAAGTACCTAAATTACAGTAATTATCCAGTTTAAATACGTAACAGCTTAATCACCACTGACTAAAGATAATATGCAAGTCCACTGCACTCGTCCCCGTTGTCAACGTCCCGAAAATCACTTTACTGATTTAGATGATATTCAAACTTTAAAAACAGTACAGCAGAAATATTGTATCACCTGCGGTATGCCGCTGATTTTACGTGACCGATATTTGCCAATTAAACTTTTGGGTCAGGGGGGTTTTGGTGCAGCTTTTTTAGCAATTGACCGCGATACTCCCAGCTTACGTCAATGTGTGATTAAACAATTTCAACCCAGCAGTAATTTAACGGAAGAAGCCTTAGAAAAAGCCAAAATTCTGTTTGCACAAGAAGCAGAGATATTAGAAGCAATAGGTAATGAACATCCGCAAATACCTAATTTATTTGCTTTTTTTACGATTACAGTTCCTAGTTTACAACCAGGACATCAAGACCAGTTTTTTTATTTGGTTCAAGAATATATTAATGGACAAACTTTAGAGGAAGAATTAATTCAACAGGGCAATTTTTCTGAACAAAAAGCACTGGAAATTCTTAAAGAAATTCTCCCAGTTCTCCAGTTTATTCATGATAGAAATATTATTCATAGAGATATTAAACCCTCGAATATTATGCGTCGTCGTGATGGTAGGCTATTTTTGCTAGATTTCGGTGCAGTGAAGTTAATTGCTAATGCCTCCCCTAGTTCTACGGGTATTTATTCTTTAGGATTTGCACCCCCAGAACAAATGAACAGTAGTCAAGTATTTCCATCTACGGATTTGTATGCTTTAGCTGTTACTATACTAGCATTACTGACAGGTCAAGAAAGCACTAAGCTATTTAATGCTTATACAAATCAATGGCAATGGCGGTCGCAAATCACCCTAAAACCGCGACTGGCAGATATTTTAGATAAAATGCTCTTACCTGCTGCTAGTGAGCGTTTTCAGTCAGCACAGGCGGTGCTAGAGGCTCTTTTTCCTCCCTCTGTCACCCGAACAACATCATCACAGTTCCCAACTCAACCACCTAACTCAAAACCAATTCAGCCTCAAGTATCAAATCAACCAACTTTTACTATTTGGGAATTATTATCTGGAGCCGCTTTTAGTGGGTTTGAAGGGGCATTAATTGCGATCGCTTTTTTCAGTTTATCCAAAAATAATATCATCACTTTTCTAATTTCTGTTGTGATTTTAAGTGGTTTAATTTTTGCTCAAACTAGACGCTGGCTGGAAAAGTTTGATTTGCTAATTATCCCCGCCATTAGTTTGACAATTATATTTTTTATCCCTTATTTACGAGGTGGTATTGGTATTGAGCAAATAATTATTTTAGCTGTGGCTGCGGCCTTAATTTCGATGATCTCAACAACCTTATTTAAGCTCATTTATAAACTATTATCTTCCCTGCTTTAGAAAAAATATCCTTAACCCCAAAACCACAAACTTATGTCTCCCAAAAAAGAAACTCTCCCACTTTTTTTATCTCTGATTGCTACCATTAGTTTAATATTCGGTGGTTCCTGGTTTTTAATGGAACGTTGGGCAAAAATTAGTTCAAATATGACATCTACTTCTAGTAGTAATAATTCCCAAAACTTATTTTCTAATTCAGTTAGTTTTGGAGAAAAAATTTTAATTTCTAATGATGTTTTACCAGACAAAAAAGATGCTGCTAAAGCTATTTTGGATAAAAATTATCAGCAAGCAATCACTAATTTAACATCATCTCTAAAAATCAAACCCAATGACCCAG
>JBJUHT010000231.1:0-4784 GCA_046070105.1 Dolichospermum sp. | reverse complement strand
ACCATGTAAGGTAATATTAGTTAATACTTCTTTACCAAAACTATCTTCTAATCTTTTTAAGATTAAACTTATACTTTGATAAGTAATATCTATTCCGATCCATTGACGATTTAATTTTTGTGCAACTGCAACCGTTGTACCACATCCACAATAGGCATCTAATATGATATCATCTTCGTTAGAACTTGCTTTTATTATTCTTTCTAATAATGCTTCTGGTTTTTGGGTAGGATAACCTAAACGTTCTTTTCTGACTCTATCAACTGGATAAAGATCAATCCACCAATCTTCTAGTTTTTTTCCTTGTTCTTCTAAACTTTTAACATAATTAGGATCACCATCTTTTTTCTGCCAAGATTGACCAGTATTATGTAATCCACTTTTATGAGGTATTCTCTGGATATTAAAAGTATAATTATTGCTTTTACTATATAGAAAAATTATATCATGTTTTCGAGAAAACTTTTTTACAGCACCACTAGGGGTAGCATAACACCAAATTATCTCATTAATAAACTCCCCTCCTAGAGAACAAAAAATCGCATCTAAAACTAATTTTAAATAATGACTAGCAGTAGGATCACAATGTAAATAAAAACTACCTGTTGGTTTTAAAACTCGATGAATTTCTGTAATTCTTAAAGTCATACTAATTAAATAAGCTAGTAAACTTCCTTTACCTAAAACATCCGTTAAACCATTAATTAAACTAATACATTGACGAGTAAACCTACCATGATAATTAGACAGAATTTCATCTAATCCATGATTAGCATGATTATCCCAACTCCAAGTATCAATAAATGCTTGCGCTTGTGCCTTATCTTCTTGACCAATGTTATTATAAATTTGGTTATAATTACGCTTAGAATTAAATGGCGGATCAATATAACATAAATCTACTGATTCATCTTTGATAGATTTACGTAAATTTTCTAAATTATCCCCATAATAAAGTTGATTAGCCATAGTTTTTATACCATTGAATACCGATAAATACCGCACTTTATTGGTAAAATAAACCATTTTTACTCACTATGCGATCGCAGAAATTCGGATTTTTACGGCTGTTTTTACGGTTGTTTTTGAGAAAATGTTCATCCAAAAAGCTAAAAAGTTCGGAAAAATCGGGATCAAATTAAGTTATAATAACTGTTACCTTTACCCTGTATGGCTTTTATGAATGTAACAGAAGTTTTACAATTTGTGGATCAGTTGGTTTTTGAACGCACCGGAAAACACCTCGATGATGTACAACAAGCAGTAATTGAAGGTTCTTACAAAGGACAAACCTATAACGAGATTGCGGAAAGTAATCATTTTAATAAAAGTCATGTGGGAGAAATAGGAGGAGAACTATGGAAATTTTTATCTGAAGTATTAGGTGAAGATATTAAAAAAACTAATTTTCGTTCTACTGTTGAAAGATTACAAATAACATCATTACCAATTATTATAGAAAATAACAATAAGCAAAATAATAATCATACTTTTAATTTTGGTGTGCTTAATTCAAATCAACCTATTCAAAAGGATCAAGAAAGTGATACAAATACTAAATCTCAATCATATTATCACGATTTAACCTTAGCACCTAAAATAATCAAATTTTATAACAGAGAAACTGAATTACAAACCCTTTCTAATTGGATATTAAATCACAATACCCCTTTAATATCAGTCTTAGGATTATCAGGAATAGGTAAAAGTTACTTAGTTAGAAAATTTATTGATTTAAACTTAGAACAATTTGAAGTAATTATTTGGAAAAGTTTAAAATATTCTCAATCTTTAGATTTATGGATTGATGATATCCTCAATATTTGTAAAATAGAAATTAAACCTAATCCCAATAATAAAATAAAACAATTATTTGATATTTTCATACAAAAACGCTGTTTAATCATTCTCGATAACATAGAAACCATCTTTACTCATGGCCAATTTGCTGGACAATATCAACCAGCATATCAAGATTATCAAAAGTTTTTCCAAATGATCACAGAAATAAATCATCAAAGTAGTATTATTTTAATTAGTCAAGAAAAATGCAATGAAATGGATTTTTTAGATCAGCAGCTATCTCCAGTTAAAAGTTTAGAATTATTAGGTTTAAATGATATTAATATTTTAGACAATCTAAGTTTAAATAATCAAGATAGCTGGTTACAACTTATTCAACTTTATCAAGGTAATTCTAATTATTTAAAGGATATTATTACTTTAATTCAAGATGTTTATGATGGTGAAGTAGCTGAATTTTTAGCAGAAAATACCTTAATTATTACTCAAAATATGCAATTTCATTTTCACGATTTATTTAACAGACTATCAGCAATAGAACAACAAATAATTTTAGAATTAAGTAAGTTAAATCTACCCATATCAAGAGAATATCTAAAACAAAATGTAGCCCTATCTTCTGTGGAATTTGTTAAAGGTTTACAGTCTTTACAACAACGGTATTTAGTCACGAAAATTAAAGAGGATAAAATGTTGTTTAAATTGTCTCCAGTTTTTAGGGAATATGTGATCAACAATGCAAGCATTTCGTTTTGACAAGCTACGTCAAAGCGCAGGGGATAGTTCTTCCTCATCGTTTTTATGATAACAGGTTTTTTGGAAGTTGTCAAGGGTGAGGAAAGTTTGGACGCGGGAGAAAATGCAAGAAATCTAAGATTGGTAGGCTATAATTCATCTGACGAATTTACAATTTCTGATATTACAGTATTAAATAAGCGATCGCAATAAGGGGAAGTTTGCATCAAGTTGTCCTCACGCAGTCACTTCTAATTTTAACTTTATCAATCCAACCTACGAGCGATTCCTAGGTCGCGCAACGCTTACGCACCTCGTCAATCCAAACTACAAGCGATTCCTAGGTCGCGCAACGCTTACGCACTTTCCAATTAAAAATAAGGTGCGTTACATTTCATTAACGCACCCTACAAGATAGGCGATTCGGAGCGGAGCGCAACGCTTACGCACCTAACCCCAACACGCGAACTAGCGCTAATGAATAATCAAACTATCTCTGGTCATTTCTAAAAAATCATAGGTCAAAAACAATTCGATTATTTGAGTAATATTTTGTACAAAAAGTTGTTCAATTTGTTTATTACTAATATTACCTGTGGTTATTAGTAGTAGTTTATAAGGCTCTTGTTTGATTAAAAAAGAATCTAAAAAATCTTTATCTTTCGTAATAACGATTCTCTGTTCCAGGATTGATAATTTGTTGATTTCCGAATCTGGAGTTGCATTTTTTAAAGGAAGATTCTTGGTATGTATAACATCACAACCTAAGTTCTCTAATAGATTGGCAATTCGCATTGGTAATTGAGCATCAATCAAGAATTTCATGAAACTAATTGGAGAATACTTTTAACTTGAGTGAGTCGAGTAGCAAAGCTGAGAACTGCTAAAATGTCTTCGTATTCTAAATCATCATAATCTTCTAAAATATCATCAATATTCATGCCTGAACTCAAAAGTTCTAAGATCATTTCCACCGGATAGCGCAATCCACGAATACAGGGTTTACCATGACAAATATCATGGTTAATTGTTATTCTATTTAATAGCAGGTTATTCATGATATTAGATGTTATGTTGGTACTAAGTTAATTGTACTTGATTTTTCGAGTTCTATGACAATAGAAAAAAGCGCAATGAAAGTCAGTTTTGCGCGATTCCTAGGTCGCGCTATCTCTATTCCTTCGGAACGCTACGCGAACGAGACGCTACCGCGAACGCTATCACACTTTATCAATTTCTCACGCTGCTTTCGCTAGTGGCATGAATATTTCAATGGATTCAAACGGTACAGATATTTTGTCTTCTTCTGTCCGTTCAATTAATCCCAGTTCTTCCAGGCGATTTACGTCTGTGTATACGTTTGAATAGTTTCTTTCGGCTGTTTTTGCCAGCGCGTAAATACTGCATGGCTCTATTTTGCTTAAAGTATCAAGCAAATCAAGTCTAGCAGGTGTTAGCTCACTAAAAAGTGATTTTGCAGATTCAAATGAAAGTCTAAAATTTACTGGCTTTCCAATTTCGGAGTCTTTAATTTGTTGACGAGCGGCTCGGATTGCAGAACCACCTTTGGCTACTTCAATAATTGCTTTCATGATTCACTCCAGGTTTCAATGTCTTTTTCAAAATCGTCAAGCAATTTATCAATGCTTGTGAATTTGTAATCTATTTCGTGTGAGTTTATATGTTTATGATCTCCTTAACGCACCCTAGAGGATCGGCGATTCCTGCGGAGCGCTTCGATATAATGGCTAAGTTGAGTGGCGGATAACATCGGGCGCATCACCACCAAGATGTCGCCCCCGTCCGCTCCAACGTGTTCTTATATCTTGCTTTCGTGATAAGCTTACAACTTCTCTACCGCTTTCAGCTTGTTGCTTTTGCAAATCAGCAAAGATAGCTTTCAAGTCATGATTGAATGATCGAGAATACTGTTCACGAATTTTGTGGATCTCTTCCACAATCTGATCATGAAACATAATCAACCTCCTAGAAGTTCATAGGCTGTACAAAGAATCGGCAATTCGTATCCAAAATCAATGCTGATCTCCGCCAATTTTCGCTGAATTTGAGCAGCCGTGTATTCCACCACTCCCTCGTTATCTCTATATTAGCCGCCACAATAATGTCTCTGCTTGGTCGAGCAGTAAGGTAGCCTAAGATACTGGTTTCAATATAGACAGTTTCACTCATACACGGTAGATTGTAAGCTACTTCATTTTGGCTTATATTTTAGGTGCGTTAATGAA
>JBJUHT010000230.1:0-12401 GCA_046070105.1 Dolichospermum sp. | reverse complement strand
CAAACGCAGAAAATGTAATCTTCCTGGTGCTTCCCCTGCTACTATTGTGACACCATCAGAAGCAACAGCACAACGCATTATACGACCTTCTCCGGTGAAGGTAGCTATTTCCTTTCTATTTGCTAAATCCCAGATTTTGATTGTGTTGTCATCAGAACCAGAAATCAGCGTTTGTCCATCGGGTGTGACTGCGATCGCAGTTACCGAGTTACTATGACCTTTAAAGGTGAACTTTTCTTCACCTGTTTCCAAATCCCAGATTTTGATTGTGGTGTCATCAGAACCAGAAATCACGGTTTTTCCATCGGGTGTGACTGCGATCGTTATTACTGAGCAAGTATGACCTTCAAGGGTGCGAATCAGTGGACTACCGGGAGGAGTGAGACTGGGGGTTAAACAGCGCAAACCTTGATCTGTGGATATTTGTTGCAGGAGGTTGTTAATTTCTGGCGTGTGAAAATGTAGTAATCTCCCTGTTAGTTGTGCTGGTAATTGTTGACTATCTCGATTGATAATATGTGCAGAGAGTCGTAAAGCACCTTGAATTTTTTTTAATGATGATATTGTGGTGTTGCTGTTTGAATGTAGAGACGTTCCATGGAACGTCTCTACAAGGGTTCTTGCTTCATCTTGAAGTAAATCATAATCTTCAATCAGTGCTTGTACTCCAAATAAAGGATGATTGATTTTTGTGGTGATAAATTCATAGTCAGATAATAATTTACACAGTTCTGTATAATCTTTACCATCTAATAATATTTCAGGTAAGTGACGCAATCTATATTTTTGGTCTTCCTCAGATAATTGATTAAACCAATTTATAAAATTAGTCATATAATCCCTCACTAATGCTAGTATCATTTTATTCTACAATGGTCAAATCCCGCAAACCCATCTTAACATAGGAATCGGTGTAATGTCTAGCCTGGTAGGTTTTAAATCTGCTAGTGATAGTAAAAAGGAGTTAAAGGAACTGCTAGAAAACTCTAAAATTGTTGACAGTAGAAGATAAGTTAACCAATTAAGTGGCATAATTAATACAGGCAAGATGCCTGTACTACAATACAGATACCACAATACAGGCAAGATGCCTGTGCCACAGGGGATTTTGTAGGGTGTGTTAGCGATGGCGTAACGCACCAATTTAATGATATTTTAATGGTAAATTTGACGGGTCACGGCTTTTTTCTAATTACGAATTACGCGATGTTTTTCTAAATCTGCTAAATCACAAACTTCTAACGTCCTAGCATGAGTAGCTTCTAAAATGACTGGAGGTGCAACACCAGCTTCTAGTGCTTCTTGCCACCTTGCAGCGCATAAACACCAACAATCTCCGGGTTTTAAACCGGGAAAGCTAAAATAAGGTGCAGGTGTACTCAAATCATTTCCTTGCAATTTAGTATATTGTAAAAACTCTTCTGTAACTTGAGCGCAAACGACGTGCATTCCCATATCTTGTCCACCTGTGTTACAAAACCCGTCGCGGTAAAATCCAGTTATGGGAGAAGTACAGCAAAGTTCTAATTTTGTTCCCAGTACGTTTTTAGGTTCTGTCATTTGATTTTAGATTTTAGATTTTGGATTAGTTTCACGGTCACTTGTACCATTAAGGTATTCTTGGTTATGATTCCTAAGTTTGTGGGAGTTTATCAAATTCAATTTTACCATAGTTTAGTTTAATAATTCTATCGGCTAAATGAAAATAATGATCATCATGACTAATTACTAAAATTGTTTTTCCCTGTGCTTTCAATTCTGGCAATAATTGAGTATAGAATATATCTTTGAATATTGGATCTTGATCAGCTGCCCATTCATCAAATAGGTAAATTGGCCGATTTTCTAAATATGCTGTTAATAATGCTAGACGTTTTCGTTGTCCTTGGGAAAGGGCTGTAGTAGAAAGTTGACCATTTGCAATTTTGACTTTATGATCAAGTTGTAATTTTTGTAAATATTTTTGGGCTTGCATATCTAAGTTATGATTTTCTAATCCTAGCAGTTCTTCAAATAAGTAAAAATCGGCAAATACTACAGAAAAATGTTGGCGATACCATTCACGGTTGGCTTCGGTAATCGGATTTTGATCTAAGATAATTTCCCCATTGTCAGGAATATATAATCCAGTAATTAGTTTTGCTAAAGATGATTTACCGCTACCATTTCCACCAACTATAAAAACTAATTCCTGGGGATAAAGAGTAAGATTAATTGGACCAAGAATAAAGCTATTATCTTCTTTGTCTGTGTAATAGGTATGAGTAATATTTATTAGTTGTAAATTGTGCCAATTTGTGAGAGAATTAGGAGGTGCGATGGCAATTTCAGCCCGACTAGCTAAAGATAATCCTAAAGCTTCGATTTTTTGTAAGGCTACGCTGGCTTTACTAATTAATGGTAAGTTATTAGAAATATTATCCATAGGCAACATTAAATAGGTAAATGTGAGAATATAACCAGATAAAGTTTCGGCATCAATGGCGAATAAATGTGGTAAAATGAAAAGGACAAAACCAATGGCAAAGAAAAATATTAATTTTCCCCAACTGGTGGTGGTAGCAAATAAAGTTAAACCTTGGACATTATGATTTCTAAATCTACTAGCTATGGCTTCTAAACGATGAGTTAGAAAAAATTGTCGGCGTTGATAATGTAATTTTAATTCTTTGATTCCTGCTGTAATTGTGCTAAAATATTTGAATAAGATGTCTTGATCTTCCCGCGCTAAAGCTAATAATTTTTCGCCTTTATCTAATAATAATTTACAACTGGCAATAGCCGCAATCATTAAAACCACAACCATGATAAACACTAACCAAGATAGCCAAGTTATATATAATAAACAGCCCAAGGCCATGGATATATCAATACATAAAAAGGGGATAACATAAACAGCATTGGCTACTGCTTGAACATCTTCTGTTAAAGTTGCTAATAAGCGAGGATTTCCTAATTGTTCTAAATGACTTAATTCCGATGCTAATATTTGCCGACTTAATTGCATTCTTAATTGTAAAACCGCATTTTGAGATAAGCGAATTAACATGATTTGGGAAATTACACCCGTAATTAAGGCCACGAGAACTAAAGCAACGAAACCCCAAGCTATAGTTGTCAGAGGTGCAGTATGGCTTTTGCTCGCTGCACTACTAATTAAAGCAATTAATCCCGCACTACTACCACCACTTAAAAAACCTGTAATAATGGCTATTGCTACCATTTTCCAAGCAGAACGTAAAAGAAAGTAAATTAGATTCATTATGTTAGTTGTCAGTTGTTAGTTGTCAGTTGTTAGTTGTTAGTTGTCAGTTGTCAGTTGTCAGTTGTCAGTTGTTAGTTGTCAGTTGTTAGTTGTCAGTTGTCAGTTGTCAGTTGTCAGTTGTCAGTTGTTAGTTGTCAGTTGTCAGTTGTCAGTTGTTGGTTGTTAGTTATTCGTTGTTCTACCCATGACTCTTTTTCCGCTAATGTTAATTTTTTGTTTATCCGCCGTTTTATTTTACACCTATGGGGTCTACACAGGAATCGCTTTTTTGCGTAACTCTCCCCCCATAAACCCAGAATTTCATCCCCCTGTCACCATTCTCAAACCCCTTTGTGGTGTTGATAAAGGGACTTACACTAACTTAGCTTCATTTTGTCAACAAGATTATCCCCAATATCAAATTATTTTTAGTGTTCGCAGTTCCACAGACCCTAGCATAGAAGTAGTTGAGAAACTAATTCAACAATTTCCCGAAATAGATATTAGTTTGGTAGTGAAAGATTATATTATTGGGGCTAATTTAAAAATTAGTAATTTAGCCAATGCTGTCACCTCTGCTAAATATGATATTTTAGTTATTGCTGATAGTGATATTCGTGTCTGTTCGCAATATTTAAAAACAGTCATTCAACCTTTACAAGATGAAAAAGTCGGCGTTGTTACCTGTTTATATCGTTCCACAGCCCAAGGAATAGCTACCATTTTAGAAGCTATTTGTACAGCTACAGATTTTCAACCCAGTATTTTAGTTAGTAAGCAATTAGAGGGGATAAAATTCGCTTTAGGTTCAACCATTGTTATCCGCAAAACTACATTAGCAAAAATTGGCGGTTTTGCAGCAGTAGCTGATTATTTAGCAGATGATTATCAACTCGGCTATTTACCAGCCCAAGTCGGAGATAAAGTAGTTTTATCTAACTATATCGTAGAACACGGATTAGGGCATAGTAGTTTATTAGATTCTATTAATCGTCAAATTCGTTGGGCGCGTTGTATTCGCGTTTCTCGTCCTGGAGGTTATATAGGATTAATATTTACTTTTGGAACAATTTCTAGTTTACTATTATTAATAACTAGCAGTGGTTCTATTCTCTCTTGGTTTGTTTTTTTTATAACTTTATTGATGCGATTTATTATGGCTTGGGTAATAGGGGTGAAACTTCTTAATGACCCAGTAACTAAAAAGTTTTTCTGGTTAATTCCTATTGCTGATATAGTGAGGTTTACAATTTGGTGTTGTGGTTTTTTTGGTAATACTATTGAATGGCGAGGAACAAAGTTTAAATTAGTTAAAGATGGTAAATTAGAAATGATTGATTATTAGAGCATATTTTAACAGTATTACTGTATAGGACTCCTATTTGATTTTTGATAGCTTGGGTGGCGTAGCCATACAAGACTCAGTAGGTATCAATTCTGTCTTTCTTCCTGTGTTCCCTGTTCCTGTGTTCCCTGTTCCCTGTTCCCTTTTAACAACATGATTCAACCCCGTAAACAGTTTGCTCAACATTGGTTAAAAAGTGATAAAGCACTTAACGCAATTGTCCAAGCCGCTAATTGTCAAGAAAATGATAAAATTCTGGAAATTGGACCCGGTACAGGAATTTTAACCCGTCGTTTATTACCACTGGTGAAATCTTTACTCGCGGTAGAAATTGACCGGGATTTGTGTAAATTACTCGTCAAACAAATAGGTCAAAAAGAAAATTTCTTACTCTTACAAGGTGATTTTCTGACTCTTGATTTACCGTCGCAATTAACAGCATTTGCTAATTTTCAAAACCAGAATAAAGTTGTGGCAAATATTCCCTATAATATCACTGGTCCAATTATTGAAAAGTTACTGGGAACTATTTCTCATCCTCACCCAAAACCTTTTGATTCTATTGTTTTATTAGTCCAAAAAGAAGTAGCAGAAAGATTATATGCTAAACCAGGTTCTCGAACTTTTGGCGCATTGTCCGTACGGGTGCAATATTTGGCGGATTGTGAGTTAATTTGTACAGTTCCCGCTGCTGCATTTGTACCACCACCCAAGGTAGATTCCGCTGTAGTGCGGTTGACTCCTAAAAAAATAGCAATTCCAGCCCATGACCCCCAAAAATTAGAAAATTTAGTTAAATTGGGATTTGGATCAAAACGCAAAATGTTAAGAAATAATTTACAATCAGTCATTGACCGCGATCGCTTGACACAATTTCTGGAACAATTAGAAATAAATCCCCAAGTTCGCGCTGAAGACCTGAGTGTTATACAATGGGTATCACTGGTAAATAGCATAGGCAACCAATAGCAACACATTACCAATTACCCATTACCAACCCTCAGAAATATGATGAATGTTCCCGTAGAAATCAAAAAAGATTATGCGTTCTTATAGTTTAATTGCACCAGCCAAAATCAACCTATATTTGGAAATTATCGGTAGTCGTGCTGACGGATATCATGAATTAGCAATGATACTCCAAAGCATAGATTTATCTGACCAAATTGATATCCATACTGCCAGCACTGAAAATATTCGCGTCTACTGTAATCACCCCCAAGTACCCACAGATCAAACCAATCTAGTTTACAAAGCAGCGGAATTAATGGCCAAGGAATTTCCCCAGGCTTTTAGTAATTTTGGCGGTGTTGATATTACCATCAAAAAAAATATTCCCGTTGCTGCTGGTTTAGCTGGAGGTTCTAGCAACGCCGCAGCCGTATTAGTAGGAATAGATTTACTTTGGGATTTAGGATTAACGCAATCAGAATTAGAAGAATTAGGCGCGAATCTCGGTTCAGATGTACCATTTTGTATTGGTGGAGGAACAGCTATTGCCACTGGTAGAGGTGAAAAACTTTCTCCCCTGCAAAGTTTAGATAATCTACATATAGTATTAGCAAAATATCGCAGTTTAGAAGTTTCCACACCTTGGGCATATAAAACCTATCGGCAACAATTTGGCATTAACTATATTCAAGATGCAGATACTTTTGCCGCCCGTGCTAGTGCCTTTCATTCAGAAGCTATGGTCAAGGCTATTTTACATCGAAATCCAGAAGAAATTGCCCAAAAAATACATAATGATTTAGAAAAAGTTGTACTACCAGCTTACCCCCAAGTATTGCAATTACGAGAATTATTCGCCAATCAAAAAGAAGTTTTAGGAACAATGATGTCCGGTTCTGGTCCTTCAGTTTTTGCTATTGTTGAATCTCAAAATCAAGGAGAAATAGTCAAACAACGAATACGTGAAGCTATTCCTGATCAAGATTTAGAATTGTTTGTAACGCGGACAATTAAACATGGAATTAAAATAGGTTAATTGGATCATTAATATGGTTAAATCTTGTGGTGCGGGCATCCTGCCCGCTATAATTATACAAAGTCAATGCAGTAGTAGCGGCTTCCAGTTGCTTCATACCTTAAAACCTATTCATTTTCGATTTTAAACTATTATGAATGAACCAAAAGAAACACCATCAGCAGATATTTCCACTCAAGTACCACCTACCCCTTTACGCTGTCTAACCGGGGCAATTATGTCAGGAGGATTTGCATTTGCGGCTTATTCCCTAATGATATCAATCGCCACTACTTTTGCCCTTAAACCTATCCATTCCGATAACCAAATGGTAATTAACATTGGTTCGGCTGTGCGTACCTTAGTGGTGGGTGTAGTAGCCTTGGGAATGGGAATATTTGGGTTAGTTGCTTTGGGTTTATTAGCCTTAGCAATTCAACTGATTATTCAGCAATTAACTAATCCTAAAAGTAGTTAATTTTAATTTTATTTAAAACTTGTCCCTGTGCCACTAACTACAGGTACAGGTTTAGCTAATGGTGGATTATTTTCATTTTTGATAAATTGCAAATTGGTATTTGTTGAAATTGAAGTTAACTGATGTTTTTTCCGCCAATGGGCAGGAGATAAACCATGATGTTGGCGAAACTGTCGGGAGAAATGACAAGTATCCTTATAACCTACTTGAGTAGCAATTTCTTCAATTGTCTGATGAGTATTTTTTAATAAAGCCAGGGCTGCTACCATTCGCCGTTTAATAATCCAAACATTTATGGGTTTTCCTGTTTGTTTAGCAACTTGATGAGTTAGATATGCAGAAGAATAGCCCACAGCTTCGGCCACGTCAGAGGAAGTAATTCCTTCTTGATAATTAGCTTCAATATAATCAAAAACATTTTTCAAATTGGGAACAATAGGAAAAATTGACTGATAATTTATTGATGTAGTCAATAATTCCGCTGGTGATAATTCATGGGAATTTGTAGCATACCAATATCTAAAAAGAGCCTGTTTTTGTAATCTAATAGCAACAGCCTTTAGTAACTCATTCTTTGTTACAGGTTTAGTTAAATAATCATCTGCTCCTACTTCCATAGCTTTTCTTAAAGACTCCTTTGTATTAATAGCAGTCAAAAAAATGAAAGGAGTAATTGCTGTTAATGAATCTTCCCGTATTGTACTTAATACAGCATAACCATCAATATATCGCTGTTGCCTTGCCTTATGTTATAAGTAAACTGTGAATTTTTTACGTAATGTCCGTAAATTTTCTATATTAGTATTGAACTACGGAACAATTCAGTAGTCATCTGTCGTCAGGAATATGTTTATGATCAAATTGGCAGCCAATAATCATACTAATGACAGATACAAAAAAATCAGCAATTATGATAATTTGAACTTTAGCGTATTATTACTTACAAAAATAAGCTACTTCTTAACCAAGTCGTTTTCTATTTAAAAGCAAAAATATCAAAACTCTCATAAGCTGTTACCCAGCTTATTTGACATATACAGCACTTTCTGGTGTTATGAGGTACACCACGGGCGGGCAAGATGCCCACCCCACAAGAGTTTTATTATTAAAATTTGTACCTTATGGCAATGGAATCTCCTGTAAATTAAAAAAATAAGAGCGAAAAAATAGTCATCTCTATCAAAAAATATTTCATGTATTAGGAACTTGAATTTAGATACTCTTAGTAAAGATAAAGAAGCTGTTACTGATAAATAGCCAGAAAATCCTCAAAAAGTATGACATCACTTTTATTAAGAAACAGGAGAAAAATTATGAACCAAGATACTACTGGGTATAATCCATCTAAAAAGATCAAGACTGAACAAATAGAACAGATAATTAAAGCAATTATAGGCGGAAAATATTCTTGGGCTTGTGTTTTAGTTTTACAATTTTCTGGTTACAACCCTACAGACTATATACCCTACCGTACATATATTAGATTGTTGAAAACTAACCGTTTATTGGGTAATTCCGAGCAAAATCAACCACCTATGGCAAAAGTTGATAGGTTTGATGTCAAATCAAAATGGCTGCGGTTTTGAACTTAACTTTTTCAGACAAAAAAATAATTTATCATCCTCATCTAGATTTTATTATCTATTCAACTACAATTTATTATCCTCAAATGCAAGCAATTCTCAAAGAAATTGTGTGGTATAAAAAACTAGAAGTTGCACAAATGCAGCAAGATATGTCTTGGGCTTCCTTGCAACGTCAGTTAACTGCTGCTCCTACCGTGCGGGACTTTTTGACGGCTTTACAGCAGAGTATTTATAAACCTAGTTTAATTGCAGAAGTGAGAAAAGTATCCCTTTATCAAAGTGTAATTAGACAAGATTTTGAACCAGTTACTATTGCTCAGGCTTATAAACGTGGGGGAGCATCTTGTATATCTGTTGTCACTGATCAAAAGTTTTTTCAAGGTGGTTTTGATCATTTGCGTGCTATTAGATATCGGGTAGCATTACCTTTACTCTGCAAAGATTTTATCATTGATCCTTGTCAAATTTATTTAGCACGTTCCGCTGGTGCAGATGCGGTATTATTAATAGCTGCTATTCTTGCAGATAAAGACCTAAAAAACTTTTTACGAGTAATTCACTATTTAGGAATGAATGCTGTAGTCCAAGTTCATAATTTAACTGATTTGGATAGAGTTCTGGAATTGGAAGATATACGGATAATTTCCATTAATAATCAGAATTTAACTGATTTCACCGTCAATATTAACACTGTTCAGGAATTATTAGCAGCTAGGAAATCTCAACTTCAAAAGTTAGGAATTTTAGTGATTAGTGAATCGGGAATAGAAACCCCTGATCATTTATCTTTAGTTGCTGAAACTGGGGTACAAACAGTAATTATGGGAGAATCTTTATTGAAAGAAAGTGATTTAGAAGTAGCTGTTAGAAATCTACTTCAATCTAAATTCCCCATTCATCATTAAGGTTTGAAACCCATGAAGATGGGTTTTGTTTGTGTAGCCGCGACTTCTAGTCGTCCAAACCTATCAGCTACTATAACAAAGGTTTCCACCAATGACGATGACTAAGATACCATTCTACAGTTAAACGTAAACCTTGAGTAATTGTCACAGATGGAGTCCAACCCAATTCTGTTTTCAACTTATTAGCATTAATAGCATATCTTCGATCATGTCCAGGTCTATCCTTAACAAAAGTAATTAATTTTTCCGCTGGATAAACAGGTAAATCTGGTGCTAATTCATTCATAATTTGACATAAATTTTGGACAAGATTGATATTTTCAACTTCATTATTTCCGCCAATATTATAGTTTTCTCCTGGTTTTCCTTGATGAATTACCACATCTAAAGCTTGACAATGATCACCAACATATAACCAATCGCGGACATTTTTTCCATCACCATAAACAGGTAATTTTTTACCTGTGAGAATGTTAATACACATCAGAGGAATTAACTTTTCTGGAAATTGAAAAGCGCCATAATTATTCGAGCAATTAGTGATAATTGTGGGTAAATTATAGGTATGATAATAAGCACGAACTAAATGATCACTTCCAGCTTTTGAAGCTGAATAGGGACTATTGGGACTATAAGCTGTAGTTTCGGAAAATGCTGGTTGTTCTGGGGTGAGACTACCATAAACTTCATCGGTAGAAACATGAAGAAATAGATAATTATCAGGTTGTGTTTTTGCTTCCCAATGTTGACGAAAAGCTTCTAAAAGAGTAAAAGTTCCCACCACATTAGTTTGGACAAATGCAGCCGGTCCAGTAATAGAACGATCAACGTGAGATTCAGCCGCAAAATGGGCTATAGTATCTATATTTTCCTCTAAAAGTAGTTTTTCAACTAAAGAGCGATCGCATATATTTCCCTGGACAAAACGGAAATTTGCTTTTGATTCCAGGGATGTCAAATTAGAGCGATTTCCAGCGTAGGTAAGAGCATCTAATACCACTAATCTATCATTGGGATAAGTTTGACACCAATGATGAACGAAATTCGCACCAATAAACCCAGCACCCCCAGTAACCAACAATCGTTTATTCATAAAATTCCTAATTACCCTGTAAATATTTTTTTTGAATTTTAGTAAAAATTCTTTTTAAAAACAATTTTGCTAACTGGATTTTTGTTAAATCTGGAATTTTAGTTGAGTAATTATTTTTATGATCAAAGAAATCATTAATTTCTGCTAAAATTACCTTTAAACGTTGCATAATATTTTCTTTTCTATATTCTGCTAAAACAGTTTCCGATAAAGTTGGTAATGTTGTTGCTTCTAGAACTTGTAAAATCTTGGCTAGATCATATTCTAAAGCATAACCAGCGATTTTATAACAATTAAAGCCCGGATCTAAATAATCAGATAATCCTCCATTGACGCTAGAAAAGACCTGACAACCACAAGCTAGGGCTTCCATTGGTTGTAAACCAAATCCTTCACTAACCCCTTGTAATTGCCAATATTCCGCAGAATCATAAAGGTAAATTTTAGCACGATTAAATAAAACTGGTAAATTTTCCACATAACTATCAACAACCAAGACATGACATTTTTTTTTCAAAGCAGGAATTAAAGACTTAATTAAATATTGAGAAGATTTTCGAGTTTGGACTAAAACATCAATATCTCGACTTTGATGTAAATTAGTAAATTCCTCACTAATTTGATTTGGTAAATAATAAATCAGAGAATGTGGTGATTTTTGTCCCCAATAACCCAGAGTATTTCTACTAACCGTAATTATGGGAATATTGGATGGTAAATTAATCTTATAACCGGCACTATGAGCATGATAAATCAGATGATATTTTCGCAACTTAGCGGCCAATTTAGCAACATCAAATCCCCAGCTAATCACAAAAATGACATCATCTAAATTTTCTAAAACTTTCTCCCGTAATAAATCATCTAAAAACAACTTACCAGATTCTTTTTGACGATAAGTAACCACCTCAGCAGAGCAAAATTGTCGAACCAAATTAACCGTTTTCAACTCTGCCCAAAGACCACCACAAGCAAACCTACCATCTGTACCTGGAACTAAAAAGTAAAGCTTTCTCATAATACTAAATATCTAACTTTAGATTTTATAAATAAGAGTGTAAGTCAAAAATTTTCTTCATTCTTCATTCTTCATTCTTCATTCTTCCTTCGTGTTCTTCGTCCCTTCGTGGTTCATTAACTCCTAACTCCTAATCTTGCCAATATACCCTAACAAAATGACCTTCATTACCCCATAAATCACGAGAGATAGTGATATTTTCAACAGCCAAATTAAAAGGAATAGAAGTGGTAATATAACGCTGAGTAAGCATTCCCATATCTGGTGCAAGTTCCGTTGCTGCTGTTGCTGCTAAACCTAAACCAATAAGCTGTTCAATTGGTCTAAATGGTAGTATAAAAGGTACAGATGCTGCCAAGATGAGATTTAGGAGTATAGTTACAGATATATTTGTGCCGCAGCGGGGATGTACAGCTAAACCCCATTCTCCACGGATAAGACGATGTTGAGCTAATGTTACTGCGCGTCGTAAATCGCTAATATTGACATCACCATAGAGAAAAAATCCTTGTTCAGTAGAGAAACCACCTAATAATTGATCATCTACTAATTGATCATTAGTAGTTATTCCTAAAGAGGAATTTTTAGTTTCTCCTAATACCCAAACAGTAGCGTGTTCTAAAGCGTGAACTTGACGTAAAAGCAAGATTTCCTTCAACCCAGGGACAAAAGATAGCTGTTGGAGTAAATCAGTATCTTGACTGGGGTAGGGTGGGAGAAAATCAAAGCTAAAGCCAGAAGATTTGCCAAAATCAGAAGTATTCAT
>JBJUHT010000229.1:0-4010 GCA_046070105.1 Dolichospermum sp. | reverse complement strand
TGCTGTTTGTTCAGTTGTCAAGTTAGAGTTATTTTATGGTGCAATGAGAAGTGATAATCCTGATCAAATTTGGGCAAAAGTAAAGCGATTTTTAGAGGTATTTATTTCTTTACCTTTAGATGATATTTCAGCTTTAAATGCTGGTAAGATTCGGGCGCAGTTAGCAAGTCTTGGTACTCTTATTAGACATCTCCGACAAAGAATGTAGAGACGTTCCATGGAACGTCTCTACAAGGGTTCTAGGAAACGCACATTTAATTTTCGGAGATGTCTATTGGTTATAATGATTTATTAATTGCTTCTATTGCATTGTCTCATGATTTGATTTTGGTGACTCATAATACTAAGGAATTTCTCAGAGTTGAAGGTTTGAAAATAGAAGATTGGGAAATTGAAGGATAGAAATGTGAGTAATTTTTGGATGAAAGTTTAATATAGATGTTGGGTTTCGTTTCCTCAACCCAACCTACTTGCTAAAATTTTAAACTTAGTTCAACACGCCCTTTCTTTTGTAGTTCTTCGAAAATCTCAGAGGGAATATTAGTTACTCGTTTCACTTTCGCATCAATTGTGTTAACAAAAGTCTTATCACCTCTCTCAGTATACGTCCGAATTTCCATTAAGTCAAGTTCATCATCTAAGATAAGCTGACTTCCAAGAACTTTATCACCCCTGGCTTTCATATCTCTTTGTATCCGTCTCACATCTTCTTCAATTAATTCAAAATTCAGCACTCCGTCTTGAACACATAATAAGTTAGGAGTTTCTTTTAATCCCTCCTCAACTGCATCAGCGAGTTTTTTAGGAATACTTGTGAGATTATTGAATAGCTTACCAAATTTATCCTGAAGACTTTCTTGTTTATCCATAACTGATTATCTCCTGATTAAGTTTGCTGTTGCATAAGTTTCAATTTTGTCTTTCTATTAAGTTGTTCATTGATTTCATCAGGAAGATCATAGGGAGAAATTTCTTCTTCCCTCTGTTTAATACTCGTCACAAGAGTATGAATATTTCTGACATAAACCTCTACCTTTTTATAAACACGAGATCCCTCTCTTACAAGATAAACGGCTGCATCTGATGTAACTTCAATTGCTCTGTTGATAGAATCAAGGATATAGCCTAGCATTCGATTAGCCCATTCCGTGATTTCATCCCAAAAATAACCAACAGCTGCTCCAGCAATGAAGCTTCCTATAATTATTGCCCAAGATATTGGATCAATTGGCATAAAATTCTTGCTCCATAATATTTGTATCAGATCCATTCACAGGAGTTTCAGCTAAAAGTGGTTTTCTCTTATGCCGGATTTTTACTTCTGTGTACTTTTCAATTTCTTCTTTGACTAAAAGCTCATCAATGCTTTTTACCTTCCCAGTCAACAATTTCAAGCCTAACTTAATAGTGATATTTTTGATATCACCACCACAAAGACCATCACTAATATTTGCTAAATGCTGATAACTGACTTCCTTGGGTAATTTTTCAGATAGGTGAAATCTCCATAGCTGTTCTCTCATTGCTAAATCTGGAGCTAAAAACTCTATATTAAAAAGAATCCTTCTCAAAAAAGCCTCATCATAATTATCAAAAAGATTTGTGGCAAACACAATAATCCCATTGAATTTATCTAAGAGAGTGAGTAAGGTACTTTTTGCTGAGTTCACACCATGATCTGCTGCTTGCGATAGATTGGAGATTCTTCTACTAAGTACAGCATCAGCTTCATCAAAGAATAGTAAGCTGTTTGTTTCTTCTGCTGTTTTGAAAACTGATGCTAAGTTATCAGATGTTCCTCCTACAAAAGAAGATTCAAGCTCACCATAGTTAGCTCTAATAATTGACATTCCAACTTTATGAGCAATTGCTTCAGCCGTTATGCTTTTACCTGTACCTGGTACGCCAAAAAAGTTAATACTTAAAGCACTTCCTGTTTTTAGAAACCGATTAAATTCCCAATCATTCAAAAGTTTCTCTCTATTTTGTATGTAAGCAACCATCTGGTCAATTTGGTCAAGTGTGCTTTCGGATAGTGCTACTTCTTCAAGAGTCCACTTCGGCTGCTCTACTAAAGTCTTCACTTCCTCTTGCTTATTTGACTTATCGCTGTCTTTGACAATTGTGAACTTCATGCTCATCCTAATACAGATTGTATTTGACTCAACTACCATAATGTCAAAATATCAGTATTTTAAACATTCTGATATAAACGGAATTATACGGTTGTTTTATTACAAAATACTAAGCAAAAAATAGGAAAAGATCGGAAAAAATTGAATAATATTCATCTATAATGGTTACAACCTTTACAATGTATAGCTTGTATGAATGTAAACGAAGTTGTAACATTTGTTGATAAGATAGTCTTTGAAAAAACTGGCAAGCATTTAGACGACGTTCAAGCTGCTGTAGTTCAGGGAACATGGGAAAGACGAACCTATGATGATATTGCACAAGAATGTAATGTTACTAAAAATCATGTCGGAGATATAGGCGCTGAATTATGGCAACTTTTATCTCAAGCATTAAATGAAGATATTAAAAAAACTAATTTCCGTTCTACATTAGAAAGGGGATATATTAAATCATTTGAAAATTCTAATATTTATAATATAAATGGTAATAACAATTATTTTTATTATCCACAAACCTTAAATCATCCTAATAAAGAAACTCAAGAAACTAATATAAATACTCAATCTAAATTATCTCATCATGATTTAACTCTAGCACCCCAAATCATCAAGTTTCATAACAGAGAAAAAGAACTACAAACCCTTAACTATTGGATATTAAACCAAAATACTAATTTAATCTCAATCTTAGGATTATCCGGTATTGGTAAAACCACCCTCGTTAAAAGATTTATAGACTTACATCAACAAAAGTTTGAAGTTATTATTTGGAGAAGTTTAAAATTTCCCAAATCCCTAAATTTACTAATTAACGACTTATTAAATACTTGTCAACAAGAACCCAAAGCAACTATAAATGATAAATTAAAACAATTATTTGATATTCTCACAAATAAAAGATGTTTAATTATTCTTGATGATGTACAAAATATCTTTACTCCTCATCAATTTGCGGGAAAATATCGGCCAGAATATCAAGACTATCAAACCTTATTCAAAATGATTACAGAAACCCAACATCAAAGTCATGTAATCTTAATCAGTCAAGAACAATGTCCAGAAATGGAATCTTTAGATGAAGAATTATATCCTATTAAGTCTTTAGAACTATCAGGACTAGAAAATATAGATATTCTCAAAAATACCGGATTAAAAGATGAAGATACTTGGTTAAATTTAATGATATTATATAGAGGTCATCCATTGTTTCTAAAAACTATTACCATCTCAATTAAAAAGATTTTTAATGGTAAAGTTGGTGAATTTTTAGCAGAAAATGAATTAGTAATTACTCCAGAAATGCAATCTTTATTTAGCCAAATATTTAATAATATATCACCCATTGAACAACAGATTATTTTAGCATTGAGTAAATGTAATCAACCCGTATCTAGAGAATATCTAAAAATTACCTTAGAATTATCTTCTACTAATTTTATTAATGGTTTAGAATCTCTAAAAAAAAGATATTTAATTAACAAAATTGTAGAAGATAACATATTGTTTGATTTATCTCCTATTTTGAAAGAATATGTCAGAAATTTTTGTCAAAATTAGTCAAAATTAATTTACAGCAGTAGCAGTTTAGGTAATGTTTGGTGAATAAATCTGCAAATATCTTGATTGAAAAATTGTAATTTAAACCTACATCATACCAGCTTTAAAAATCTGATTTGCGGTTAAATTTAATTCAGGAAAAGTTTGAGAAATAACCTGTTCATCATCTCTAAATCTGCTGATTTGATATTCTCCATCTACCAAATTACAAACAGAAATAGTAGGTTGTTTAGGATTACCAATAAAATTACGTCCTCCTAAAGCTGCATAATCTATAATCCAATATTCAGCAATACCCATTTCTTCATAATCAGC
>JBJUHT010000228.1:0-2764 GCA_046070105.1 Dolichospermum sp. | reverse complement strand
ATGGTAAAAACTCAACTCCCTTGCGTGTAAATATAATCTACAGACACTCTTGAGACAACCATAGAGTTTATCCCCTAAAATCCTCATTCCCAGTCCTCTACTATCAGCAGCATGAACCCGTAATTGATGGGTACGTCCAGTTAAAGGTATAAATTTTATCCTCTAATAATTTCTCTCTCTGCCTATTACGGAAAAGCGCGTTAAACTAGGCTTACCCCGTTCTAAATCCACTTGTTGATAGGGACGATGATCTGGATTTCCCCATAAAGGTAAATTAATTTCCCCTTCATGAATAGTTAGAGAACCTGTAATTATAGCCTCATAAAATGAATTTTCCTTTGTTCAAATTGTTGACTTATATAAAGAAAGACTAACCCGGCGTTGTAGTGTTACCGCCAATTTGGTAGGTTGGGTTGAGGAACGAAACCCAACAAACTATTCCACTATATATTATTACAATTTATTACAAGATGTGCGCCAAATAAACATTATAAACTAGAGTAAAAATACTTAAACAAAGGGCTAAAATGGTCAAATCAACTTTGTAAACGACAAAAAGTCCTGCCAGGAAATAGAATCAATCGTTGAGAAACAAATTGAAAAATAGGAGAAACAAATGAGTGAAAGTGAAATCGTAATAATTGATTGTGGCTCAGGCTTTATAAAAGCGGGTTTTGCAGGCGAGAGTCAGCCAAGGGTTGTCTTTCCCAGTATTGTAGGTAGACCTAGACATCCGGGTGTACGAGTATTTTCTGATAAAGATTCTTATGTTGGTGTGGAAGCACAAGAAAAACGGGGCACACTTAAGCTGCAATATCCTGTTGAACATGGCATTGTGACATATTGGGATGACTTTGAGAAAATACTTGATCATATTTTTTATAAAGCACTGAGAGTAGCCCCTGAAGAACATTTCATCTTCATAACAGAACCTCCGTTGAATCCTAAAGCCAATCGGGAGAAATTAACCCAGACTTTATTTGAAACATTTAATGCACCAGGTATGTATCTTGGCATAGGTTCTGTTATGGCTGTTTATGCAGGTGGCAGAACAACAGGACTAGTGGCTGACTTGGGAGCGGGAGTTACTCATACCGTTCCCGTTTATGAAGGTTACGCAATACCTCATGCGGTTATCCGTTTGGACTTAGCAGGAGAAGATTTAACCGAGTATCTCATGAAGCTATGGTCCCAAAGAGGCTACTCTTTGAACAGTTTCGACGACCGTGAAATGGTGCAGGACTTGAAAGAGAAATTATGCTATGTGGCGTTAAATTTTGAAGAGGAAATGCAGACGACTGCGGGTCGTGAACAATCTTATACCCTAACTGACGGTCGGGAAATTAGGATTGGTGATGAATGCTCTCGCTGTGCTGAAACCCTGTTTCAACCCGCATTTATAGGGATGGAATCTGCTGGCATTCATGAAACTATTTACAACTCTATTATGAAATGCGATGCCGAGATTCGTAATGAATTATTTGCCAACATCGTGCTTTCAGGTGGAACTTCAATGTTTCCAGGCTTCGCTGAAAGAATACAAAAGGAAATCAATGCCTTAGCACCGCAAAATACGCAAGTTAATGTCATAGCTGTTCCTGAGCGTCAATATTCGACATGGATTGGTGGGGCAATGCTGGCAGCTTCTGATGATTTTGAGGCAATGTGCATTAGTAAACAAGAATACGATGAAAGCGGTCCAAGTATTGTGCATAAAAAATGTTTCTAATGTTTTATAGCGGTTCTCATGGTAGATTAAAGGCTAAATAGAAGCTTAGTTAAAGAGGTTTGTATGTATTACGACAGTTACATTGATAATTTGTGCGGTCAATCAAATGATTACACAGGGAAAGCCCATTGTGATAAAGCGGCTATTATTTCTCTAGATGGTGCGTCCTGGACTTCTCCAAATCATCCGCATGGTATTCAGTTAACACCTGAGGAAGGGCTGAAAATTGCGAGAATGATGAAGTCAGGCGATTTTAGCTCAGGACAGGCAAATGGTATTCTTTTAGAAGGTGTGAAATATGTATTTTTGCTCGAAGCTGGCAACGTCGCTCTTGCAAAAAGGAAAGGCCATGGCGCAATAACGATACAAAAATCCAAAAGTGCGGTGGTGATAGGGCATACGGCTGAAGGTTGTCAACAGGGAAATACCAATAAAGCAGTCGGCGTGATTGCAGATTATTTAGAAAGTGTAGGGCTTTAACAAATAGACATCTCCACAAAAAAGAATGTAGAGCCGAGAATCCCTACCCATGAAACGTCTCTACAAGGGTTTTAGGAAACCCATATTTACAGCAAGTTCAGCTTGAGTGAGTTGCAGGTACACCTTGTGCAGTCATCCTGCCTGCACCACAAGAGTTTTATTATTACAGCAAATTGTCATCAAACCCGGAACAAGAACCCCACCCCCCTCAATCCCCCGCTGCAGGGGCATTGAGGGGGGTGCGAGGAGGGGCTAAGATGTACCTTATATGATTGGAAATCTATGAGTCATATTTTCCATGGCGCGATCCTTTGCGATCGCTTACGTTCCACAGCCTAACCTACAAATTAAGGCTTTTCCTAATCTGCACAAGGTATTAATAATTATAATTAAAACGGTGTTTTTACCTGTAAGTGTAATATTTTTTCTAAATGGGGATGGTAAAAACTCAACTCCCTTGCGTGTAAATATAATCTACAGACACTCTTGAGACAACCATAGAGTTTATCCCCTAAAATCCTCATTCCCAGTCCTCTACTATCAGCAGCATGAACC
>JBJUHT010000227.1:0-15165 GCA_046070105.1 Dolichospermum sp. | reverse complement strand
GCTATACTTTGGTGGTATTGGACTAGTCAAACTCACGGGGAAATAGTTGTCAGTGGTTAGTTGTCAGTGGTCAGTGGTTAGTTGTTAGTTGTCAGTTGTCAGTTGTCAGTGGTTAGTTGTTAGTTGTTAGTGGTTAGTTGTCAGTTGTCAGTTGTCAGTTGTCAGTGGTTAGTTGTTAGTGGTTAGTTGTCAGTGGTCAGTTGTCAGTGGTCAGTTGTCAGTGGTTAGTTGTTAGTTGTCAGTTGTCAGTGGTCAGTTGTCAGTTGTCAGTTGTTAGTGGTTAGTTGTCAGTTGTCAGTTGTCAGTGGTCAGTTGTCAGTGGTCAGTTGTCAGTGGTTAGTTGTCAGTGGTTAGTTGTCAGTGGTTAGTTGTCAGTGGTTAGTTGTTAGTGGTTAGTTGTCAGTGGTTAGTTGTTAGTTGTTAGTTGTGTTTTAAGTGGTAACTGACGTTATAAAATTACGTTAACTGTTAATCGCTATGCAGAAAGCCAGTTATCCTGATTGTTACCCTATAAAATAGGTTTTGATGAATTAATTAATTTAATTTTGTCAACGCCGGCTAATTGATCGCTAAAGTAATCAAAGACAAACTTAACTTGTTTGTTTTACAAGAGAAATACTTCACAAACATGATTCAAGAACGCGTATTACCCAAATTTAATCATGGCACAGTCCAAATTACCAAAGAAGAAGGACTAGGCTTATACGAAGATATGACATTAGGTCGTTTATTTGAAGATAAATGTGCCGAAATGTATTATAGAGGAAAAATGTTTGGTTTTGTCCACCTATACAATGGACAAGAGGCGGTTTGTAGTGGCATCATCAAAGGAGCAATGCGTCCTGGTGAAGATTTTGTTTCCAGTACCTACCGTGACCACGTTCATGCTTTAAGTGCTGGAGTACCCGCACGAGAAGTTATGGCGGAATTATTCGGTAAAGCCACAGGTTGCAGTAAAGGGCGCGGTGGTTCTATGCACATGTTTTCTGCCCAACACCGGTTATTAGGGGGTTATGCTTTCGTCGCTGAAGGTATTCCCGTGGCTGCTGGTGCGGCCTTCCAGTCCAAATACCGTCGGGAAGTTCTAGGAGACAAAACCGCTGACCAAGTGACCGCTTGCTTTTTTGGTGACGGCGCTGCGAACAATGGTCAATTTTTTGAAACCTTGAATATGGCAGCTTTATGGAAATTGCCAATTCTCTTTGTGGTAGAAAATAATAAGTGGGCAATTGGTATGGCTCACGAACGAGCAACTTCCCAACCAGAAATTTACAAGAAGGCCAGTGTGTTTAACATGGTGGGTGTGGAAGTGGACGGAATGGACGTTTTAGCAGTCCGTCAGGTTGCTCAAGAAGCCGTAGCCCGTGCCCGTGCTGGTGAAGGTCCAACTTTAATTGAAGCCATGACCTATCGCTTCCGGGGTCACTCTCTGGCGGACCCCGACGAACTCCGCAGCAAGGAAGAAAAAGAATTTTGGTTTGCTCGTGACCCCATTAAAAAGTTAGCTGGTTATTTGCTGGAACAAAATCTAGCCACGGAAGCAGAACTCAAAGATATTGAGAGGAAAATTCAGGGTATTATTGAGGAAGCGGTGAAATTTGCGGAAAGTAGCCCCGAACCTGACCCTAGCGAGTTATATCGCTTCATTTTTGCTGAAGACGAATAAATTGGGGACTGGGGACTAGGTAATGAGTAATGGGTAATGGGTAATGGGTAATGGGTAATGGGTAATGGGTAATGGGTAATGGGTAATTGGTAATTGGTAATGGGTAATGGGTAATGGGTAAGGGGTAATTGGTAATTGGTAATGGGTAATGGGTAATGGGTAATTGGTAATTGGTAACTTCTTTACTTCACCTCTTCCTGACAACGGACAACTGACAACTGACCACTAACAACGGACAACTGACCACTAACAACTGACCACTAACAACTGACAACTGACAACTGACAACTGACCACTAACAACTGACAACTGCACTGACAACTGACAACTGACAACGGACAACGGACAACTGACCACTAACAACTGACAACTGCACTGACAACTGACAACTGACAACTGACAACTGACCACTAACAACGGACAACTGACCACTAACAACTGACCACTAACAACGGACAACTGACCACTAACAACTGACCACTAACAACTGACAACGGACAACTGACAACTGACCACTAACAACTGACAACTGCACAGACAACTGACAACTGACAACTGACAACTCACAACTAACCACTAAAAACTCACAACTGACAACTTACAACTAACCACTAACCACTAAAAACTAACCACTGACAACTGACAACGAACAACTAACCACTCACAACTGACAACTGACAACTGACAACTGACAACCAACAACTGACAACTGACAACTGACAACTGACAACTGACAACCAACAACTGACAACTGACAACTGACAACCAACAACTGACAACTGACAACTGACTAATAACAAATGAACGACTTTTGGAATACGATTTTAGAATTTGCTGAAACCGCTACTATCAGAGTAGGAAAACAATTAATGCAGGATTTTGGCAAAGTTCAAGCCACACAAAAACCTGATGGTAGTTTAGTCACAAAATCCGATAAATGGGCAGATCAAGAAATTAGAGATGCTATTGTTTCTACTTTCTCAGGTTACGGCATTTTGAGCGAAGAAAGTGATCAAAGTTTTCCTGATAAAGAATGGTGTTGGGTAATTGATCCTTTAGATGGTACAACCAATTTTACCAGAGGACTTCCGATTTGGTCAATTTCTTTGGGTTTACTTTATCGAGGAACGCCGATTTTTGGGTATGTTTATGTGCCACCATTAAATCAAGCCTTTTACGGGTTTTGGGCGGGTTCATCGGGCTTAACAACGCCAACGGGAGCATTTTTAAATCATCATGCTATCCATAGTAGTAAAGATATTCCTAGTAAAAACCACTTTTTTAATCTTTGTTCTCGCAGTACCGGCATTATTCAACCGGGTTTTCCCTGTAAAATTAGGATGTTAGGGGTTGCTAGTTATAACTTTCTGACAGTCGCAACCGGTGCGGTTTTGGGAGGAATTGAAGCCACACCAAAGATATGGGATATTGCAGCTGCTTGGGTAATTGTTCAAGCTGCTGGTGGTACATGGTTATCCCTTAATTCTATGTCTTTTCCATTATCGCCGGGAATGGATTATAGCGATCGCTCTTTTCCGACCATGGTGGTGAGTAATTTAGGTTTGGTCCCTATATTTACACCATTTCTCTCCCATCTCAAACTCTAAAATACTTTGATTTCTAGAATTTAGTACAATCATGGTATACTATGGCTAAAATCAAAATTTTACAGGACAATAGATCTTATACCTTTCGGTCATACTTTGAGTTACCCTATGAAGCTGATGATATCTTGGCCGAATTTGATTATACACTAATTAAATCCCATTTATCTTTACCGCAAACTGCTAACCCACTAAATAAACTCCCAGAACTCAAACAAAGAATAGAAGACATTTTACCTTTTATCAGTTTAAGTAATGAAACTGCTAGAAGAGAAACCTTAGTATCTCCTATACTATTGGAAGTAATTCGTTATTGTCATTGTCAAATGCGAATTGAATATCCTCTTAATATTAATAATCGTCTTAAAGGTAATCTTGATTATCTGTTAATATTAAAGAATAATTTTCTAGTTATCGAAGCTAAAAATGATGATTTAACTAAAGGATTTACTCAATTAGCTGTAGAATTAATTGCTTTATCTCAAATTCAGGAAAAAAGTATATTATATGGTGCAGTTACAATTGGTAATATTTGGCAATTTGGTAAACTTGATAGTAGTGAAAAACAAATTAACCAAGATATTAACTTGTTTAAAATTCCCGGAGATTTAGATAGTTTATTTGCTGTTATTATGGGAATTTTAGAAGGAGTAGAAGTATAGAAATAACAAAGAATAAATAACAAAATGATGAAAGGACTTTGGCTAGAAAATAATCAATTACAATTACGCACCGATATTCCTATTCCTAAACCACCTGAAGGAGAGGCTTTAGTGCGGGTTTTGTGTGCAGGAATTTGTAATACTGATTTGGAATTAATTAAAGGTTATTATCCCTATAATGGTATTATTGGCCATGAATTTGTTGGTGTTGTAGAACAAGGTCCAGAACATTTAATTAGTCAAAGAGTAGTGGGTGAAATTAATGCTGCTTGTGGTTATTGTCGCTTTTGTCGCAGTGGACAACCTACCCATTGCGAAAATCGGACGGTTTTAGGTATTGTCAACCGTAATGGTGCTTTTGCGGAATATCTATCTTTACCTATTGAAAATTTGCATATTGTACCGGAAAATGTCTCTACAGCGGCTGCAACTTTTACTGAACCTCTGGCCGCAGCTTTGGAAATTCAACAACAAATAACATTATGTGAAGATGATCGAGTATTAGTAGTTGGAGATGGTAAACTGGGTCAATTAATAGCCCAAACTATAGCTTTAACTGGTTGTGATTTATTAGTAGTCGGAAGACATGAAGATAAATTACTAAATTTAGCAGCAAGAGGAATTAAAACCGCTTTAGCTAATACTGTCAAAGATAGATATTTTGATGTTTCTATTGATTGTACAGGAAATCCAGAAGGTTTTAATACTGCCCGACGGGCTTTACGTCCTCGTGGTACATTAATCTTAAAAAGCACCTATGCAGGAAATCTTAGTTTAGATGCTTCTGCTTTGGTGGTAGATGAAATTACTCTCATTGGTTCTCGTTGCGGTCCCTTTGTGCCAGCCTTAGAATTATTAGAGACCAAAAAGGTAAATGTACAATCTTTAATTCAGGGTATTTATCCCCTATCTCTTGGTTTAGAAGCTGTTGAAAAAGCTAAAACTAAAGGGGTTTTAAAAGTGTTGTTAGAGATGATTTAATAGATAATTGTCAGTTATTTTGTAGTTGTATTTGATCATGTTCATTATTTCTATGATCCAGTAAGTTTAGCTTGAGTGAGGTATACTTTATGCGGGCAAGATGCCCGCACCACAAGAGTTTTATCATTAATAATTAATATCTGTACTTCATAATATCGGGAATTGCTGTAAGTGCTGTATTTGATAATGTTGGGTAACATTATGTCAACCCAACCTACATATTAAACAACGATTTAGAAGCAGAACAAATCATGAATATGATTGATGATCTTTACAACCAATTGCTGCTTCTGTACTAGCAATATATGGATTTACTGTACATTTAAGAAGGTAATTATTGGTGAAAAATTGGCAATTATGACAGGGGATTTTGTGCATTTCTTGGGCAATTTTAACAGTCTCCTTTGTAGCTGTCCATAAATTCAAAAACACCATAATAATCATAGTCCAAGCTATGAAAAAGCAAATCGGAACTAACAAAAGTTGTATCCTGTGAATGAGGAAAGAGATAAAATTTAACATGGCAATTGCTAAACTTGGTAAACTGAGTAGTTACAGCAATTTTAATGTACTTGTACCACACTTTTGTTTTTATATTCCTTTCTTCATTTGCGACTTTGCGACTTTGCGTGAGACATTAAAATGTGGTTTTTTTACTTGAAAATCACTGTAAATCCCCGACTTCTGAAAAAATCCGGGGATTTAGGATTAATAAATGTTAAACTCCAGCGTGACCTAATGCAATACCCGTTACCAACATTCCCAAAACCAAGAAAGGTTGGGCGCTGGCTTGATATTTGACATCATTAGCTATGGGGTCACGAAGGAAATACATATCTTGGAAAGTGATTTGAGGGATAATTAATAATACGAGAATAGCTGCATATAAATTCTCGTGAATACTCACCAAATAACCAGCAACCAAACCTTGAAATAAATCAATCATGACCACACAAATTAAAGCCGCAGTTTGTACCCCAAACATAACTGGTAATGATTGTAAACCTAATTGGCGATCGCCTTCCACACTTTTAAAATCATTAACAATGGCAATACCCAAACCTGCCAAACTATAGAACAGAGTCAGAACGACAATTTTCCAATTCAATTCACCAAATAAAGCATGACCGGCCCACCAAGGTAAAGCGATATAACTAGCGCCTAAAGCATAATTTCCTAACCAACCATTTTGTTTTAACTTTAATGGCGGTGCAGAATAGATATAAGCAATGAAACTACCAAAAACAGACAACATTAAAACAGTAGGAAATGGATGATTTGCCCATAAATCCAAAGTATAAGCTACCCCATATCCTAATAATAGTAAAACAATGATTTGGCTAATTACTTGCTTTTGGGAAATTGCCCCGGAAGGAATAGGTCTGTAAGGTTCATTAATAGCGTCAATGTCCCGATCATAATAATCATTGATAGTTTGAGTATAACCGGTTAATAAAGGACCAGAAAGCAGCATACAAAGGGCTGATTTGAGAACATTTTCCAGAGTCCAAGTGTAATTACCAGCAGAAGCCGCACCACAGACCACACCCCAAATTAGGGGAATCCAAGTAATCGGTTTCATCAATTGTAAACGAATTTTCCAAATAGAAGTTTCCCCCGGACTTGCACCTTTCATTCCCAACAATTGCCGAGTTTTCGCATTACGATCTTCCGTTGTTGTTACTTCTTGATTTGATTCTCCAACCCCCTCATTTACTTGAGGATTTGGATTAATAGAATTTGATTCAGACATAAGGTGTAATAGTATTGGTAATTGGTAATTAGTAATAGGCAAAATTGGTATTTTACCTATTACCATAACCTAAAAAGAGATGATCAAATAACTGTTTTGAAACTTCGCACCAGTCACAGGTTTACCACTTAAAGCAGGAGGGAGGAAGATATTGCGTCTTTGATCTCCGGCTTCTACCGTGACTTCTGGACCGTACTGAGTAAGTTTAACTTGTTTTTTGTCAAAACCAGGTAAAAAGAGGCGTACTTGACGATTATGTACATCAATTTCTATCGGTTGATTAGCTTGCAATGCTTGTTCAACAAAATTAGGTAAAGCATTAATTAGAGGTTGCCATTCACCATTAGATACATCAGGAACTATACTCACAGATAGAGGTGCAAATTCCGAGATGAGATGAGTATTTTCCCCTTCAGCTATTAAAATTAACCCACCAATAGTTAAACCAACTTGTTGAGCGCTTCCCCAAAGATAGCGCGAATTTGCCACATCAATTGAGTCTGATGTTGTCACCAGAAAAGCAGCGACACGCTGGGGATTAGCCACAGCAGCTTTACCTTGTTCCAGAAAACCATTAACTTGGTTAGTAGGTTGGGCGAAATTATCAGCAGTCCAATTAACATTAAAAAGACTACTAATTAGAGGTTGAAGAAAAGGAGATTCTGCAATTGTTTTCCCCAAATCAGAGTTAATAAATAATTGCCGAAATCGTCTCACATACCAACTCAAAGATTCTGGCATTCCCAACATTCGCAAGGTGGAATCATCCCCCGTGCCATCATAGATAATTGCGTCATATTTGCCACTGGCATCATATTCACGCAGAGCATTGAGCGCCAGAGCCTGATCCATACCCGGTAATGCTACTAATTCTTGCCCGTAAACCTCTTTAAAAATCGGTGTACGCAGATATTGAGCCTCCAGTTTTTTCATCTCGTCCCAATTGCGTTCTAGCAATACAGAGGCTTGAAACTGTACTGCTTGGAAATTGGGAGAGATTTCTTGGGGGTCAGGAGTCAGAGCCGTATTGAGTAGAATTGGCAATGTTGGATCTGCTAGTCCTGCTAAGAGTACCCTTTTACCTTGTGTTGCCAAACTAATGGCTGCGGCGATCGCTATCTTACTGCGACAGATGCCGTTTTTGCCCAAAAATGTCAGTATCAAGGCCATTACTCAATTTCCAAATCGCCTATCTTGTCAATTACAACTTAGCACTCAACCACTCTTTTTAGCTTCTGCTGTCAGTTATTTTGATTAAGCTGGTTTGATTTCATCTTCAAAAAACCAGGTAGAGAAGTTATCGTCAAACTTCACCACCACACCAATTCCCGCTCCGTCAGTGACTTTGTAGCCTTCGATAATGCCGATTTTTCCCAGTTTTTGAGCGATAGTAGAGGATACCCGGTCGCGCAAACGAATCACTTTAACTTTTTGTCCAATTTCCATGATCTAGTTAACATCCAATAATCTCAATCTCAGTGTAGCGGAATCTGGTAATCTATTTTCACCCTCTATAGTTGAAAATTAAATCAGTAAGCAAGTAGGTGTACTCTTATGTTTGTTACAGCCCAGCAACTAGAACAACAAATGCCTGAAGCCACTCGTTTGTTAAGTGATGAACCGGAAATGGAAAGTTCTTTACATTATATGCAGTTACTAATACTAGTAACTAGTTTAGAATAGTTGTGGCGCGATCAAAATGATTTTTTTATCGTTGCAGATATTACTATTTATTTTAGTCGTCAACAGTTGAAAAATCGAGAATTTCGCGGACCTGATTTCTTTTTAGTCAAAAATACAGAAAAAGTCCACCGTAATTCTTGGGTTGTATGGGAAGAAGACGGTCGTTATCCAGATTTACAGCAGATTCCTTTGTTATGAAGTACATCATAGCCACCTCCCTGGCTTGCGGGGAGGGGGTTGGGGGTGGGGTGATCTTGTACCTCATAACATCGGTAAGTGCTGTAATTATTGAATTACTTTCAAATAATACAGCCAAAATTGACCGCAATTTAAAAAAAGCTCTCTATGAAACCCGCTTTCGTACTCCAGAATATTTCTGGTTTAGTCCCGAAACTTTAGAATTTACAGGTTTAAAACTTGTAGTAAATCAATATCAACAAATTATTCCCAATGAACAAGGACTACTTTGGAGTAAAGTCCTAAATTTATATTTAGGCGTAACAAATAATCAACTTCGCTATTTTACAGCTACAGGTGAATTAGTACCAACACCACAAGAAACAGCTACAAAAATCCAACAAGAAGCTCTGCAAGCTAAACAAAAAGCTCAAATATCCCAGCAAAAAGCTCTGCAAGCCAAACAAGAAGCTCAAATATCCCAGCAAAAAGCTCTGCAAGCTGAACGAGAAGTTTTGCAAGTCAAACGAGAAGCTTTGCAAACTGAACAACAATTAGCGCGTGAAAAAAACAAAGCACAACTTTTAGCAACGCATTTATTGTCTCTAGGAATAGACCTTGATAATTTAAAGTAACCAAATATGTAGGAGATGCTAAATAAACTCTAAACCTATATAAATCAAAGGTTTGGGGTTGATAAGAAAAATCGTAATTAATCGTAGATGATTAGGATGATTAGACTGTTATGGTGTAAAATAGCCAAATGAGTTTTTTCCTGTGTGTAACGACGGTGCTTGAAAAATGACACTTTCCCTGAAAAATAATTTAATTTGGTTACAAGTACAGCGTTATTGGGAACTGCTGTATGTTTTAGTAGTGAGAACTCTGAAAGTACGCTACCGGGGTTCTTTTTTAGGGGTTTATTGGTCTCTATTGAACCCATTAATTATGACAGCGTTGTATACTGCCATTTTCGGTGCTACCTTTGCGTCCTATTATAGTAACTCTATTATTAACTATATGCTGGCCGCCATGACAGGGCTGTTAGTCATCAATTTTTTCTCCGCTTGCACGTCCCAGGCTTTAGCTAGTGTAGTCAGTAATGGTGCATTATTAAATAAAATTCAGTTACCAGTTAGTGTTTTTCCTGTATCAATGATTGCAGCTAACGTCTTTCAATTTTCCGTGGGAGCATTTCCGTTACTGGCAATTATAACTTTAATTACTTCCAAAAATCTAGTCAATGTCCTAGCATTGATATTTCCATTTATCTCACTGATTTTAGTTTCTACAGGAGTCGGGTTTTTAGTTAGTGCTTTATACGTATTTTTTAGAGATCTACCTTATTTTTATGAATTAGTGGTATTTGTAATTTGGATTAGCAGTCCGATATTTTATCCAGCAGCCATTGTACCAAAGCAGGTGAAGCCATTTTTAAGTTTAAATCCCTTATCCCCAATTATTGAAAGTCTGCGTCAGATTACATTATCAGGTGCATCACCAGATTTAGGTTTGATTTGGGGGGCTTTGCTGAGTGGTATAATTATTTTAGCCTTGGGATGGACTTGTTTTCATCTGTGGCGACATCAGTTTATGGATTTACTGTAACATGATGAAGACTTGATGATTAGGATGAAGTATTGTCTGTGGAAGATGAGAGTTTTACACGGAACAAGAACCCCACCCCCAACCCCCTCCAATATCAAAAGTTTATCCTTTTCTTCCCCACGCAGCGGGGGGATTGAGGGGGGTGCTAAGATATAGCTTATATGATTGGAAATCGCTGTATGATCTATTTTAGAGATTAAAGAAAATACAATAATATTACTCGAAGGAGAAAATTAACAATGCAATCTGTGGACGACTTACAGAAAAAAACAAACCTCAACTAATTTCCGTTGTCATTGAAAACAATGAAGATGGTTATTTAGCTAGAATACCTGGTATTCAAGGTGCTTTTGCGGAGGGAGATACTCCTCAAGATGCTATTTTTAATTGTATTGATGTTTTAAAAATAATTATTGATTATAAAAAGGAGCAAAATAAACCATTAAATCTGGAAACTATAGAACTTTCTGATGATAGTTGTTTAACTTTTGCTATTCCTATTCAAGTATGATGGAATTATGGCAAAATTAACAGAGATGAGATGACTTACTTAGAAGTGACTCGTCGTTTGCAAATTTTTGGATTTAGGTTTTATAGACAAGGTAAAGGCTCTCATGAGTTATGGGTTAGAGATGAGTTAGGTATTGAACCTGACAGTTTATAGGTCGTCGGGCTTTGCTGAGTGGTATAATTATTTTAGCTTTGGGATGGACTTGTTTTCATCTGTGGCGACATCAGTTTATGGATTTGCTGTAACATGATGAAGACTTGATGATTAGACTGGGTAAATCCTGATATTTTATCATTAACAAAAGATAAGTAGGTGAGCGGAAAAAACCGACATAAGTAACGAAAAGTAAAGTTACCCAAAACCTCTTCGCTGTTCCCCGTTCCCTCTTCCCTGCTCCCCGTTCCCTTGTCATAACGACAATTTTTAACGCCAACCTACTTAGTAAATTATCCCCATAAAATTTATGGCTTTAACCGCACAAGAAATAGAAGCATTAATGCCAGATTGTACGGAACTACTCAGCGACGAACCAGAGATGGAAAGCTCTTTGCATTATACACAACTATTAATATTAGTAACCTGCTTAGAATGGTTATGGCGTGATAGAGAGGATTTCTTCATTGGCGCAAATCTCAGTATCTATTATAGCCGACAACAGTTAAAAAATCGAGACTTTAGAGGACCTGACTTTTTTCTAGTCAAAGACACAGAAAAACGTCCCCGTCTGTCTTGGGTAATTTGGGAAGAAGACGGTAAATATCCCAATGTGATCATTGAACTACTTTCCGATTCTACCGCAAAAGTAGATAAGGGATTGAAAAAACAGTTATATCAAAATCAATTCCGCACTCCTGAGTATTTTTGGTTTTCACCAAATACCCTAGAATTAGTAGGGTGGAGATTAACAGACAGTGAATATAAAATTATTCCAGTATCGGAAAATGGCTGGTATTGGAGTCAAGAACTGGGATTATACTTAGGAGTTTGGGAAAATAGATTGAGGTATTTTACCGTTGCGGGAAGATTGGTACTCACACCAGAAGAAGCAAATTTAGAGGAAGTTAGAAAAGCTGAAACTGAACGAAAAAGGGCTGAAACTGAACGAGAAAGGGCTGAAACTGAATGGCAAAGGGCTGAAACTGAATGGCAAAGGGCTGAAACTGAACGAGAAAGGGCTGAAACTGAACGAGAAAGGGCTGAAACTGAACGAAAAAGGGCTGAAACTGAACGAGAAAGGGCTGAAACTGAACGAGAAAGAGCAAATAAATTAGCAGAATATTTGCGATCGCTCGGCGTAGATCCTGATAGTGTGGTTAATTAGGAAAAAACTATGACTACAACCATAAATTTAAGCAATGTTACCATTGAATATCCTAGCGCTGATGGAGAACCCGTGGCAGAAACCTATATACATCTCTATGCAATTTTAACGACTTTAGAGGTTTTGCAACAGTACCTGTCAGGAAGACAAGCAACGGTACTAGCAAATCAATTTTTATACTATGCTCAAGGTTTTCCGAGATTAAGAGTAGCACCAGATGTGATGGTAATTTTTAATGTACCACCTGGGGGTAGAGATAATTATAAGGTTTGGGAAGAAGGTCAAGTTCCCCAAGTTGTGCTGGAAATGACTAGTGCAGGAACTCAAAAGCAAGACCAAGAGCAAAAGAAGTTATTATATGAACAATTAGGAATTGTAGAATATTGGTTATTTGACCCGAAAGGAGAATGGATAAACAAAAAGTTACAGGGGTATCGTTTACAGGACGAGATATATCAACCCATTACTGATAGTTTATCTCAGCCATTGGGATTGCGTCTAGAAGTAGAAGGGGAGCTTTTAAGATTTTATCGTCTTGATACAGGTGATAAATTACTCATACCCACAGAATTGGCAGAAAAAGCTGATCATGAGAGTCAACGGGCTGAAGCTGAACGACAAAGGGCTGAAACTGAACGGGAAAGGGCTGAAACTGAAAAGCAAAGGGCTGAAACTGAACGAGAAAGAGCAAATAAATTAGCAGAATATTTGCGATCGCTCGGTGTAAATCCTGATAGTATAAATTAAACAAACTAAAAAAATGGAAGTAATACGTTTAGATAGTGTTTCATTGTGGAGAAGGACTCAAGAGGAATTTTCCTATGATTTGAAAAAAACGCTCCTATCTGTGATAGAAGGTAAATATCGCCAACCCGTGAAAAAGTTAGTGTTAAATAACATTAACCTAGTAGTTGACAAAGGTGAGAAAATAGGTATAATTGGCGCAAATGGTTCTGGTAAGTCCACGCTGTTAAAGATAATTTCAGGTATTCTTAGGCCTACAACTGGTAATGTCAGGGTTCGGGGTCAGGTCGCACCTTTAATTGAACTAGGAGCAGGTTTTGACCCAGATATTTCTGTCATGGACAATATACTCCTCTATGGTGTATTATTGGGTTTTTCTAGAACTGAAATGAAAGCAAGAGCGTGTTCTATTTTGAAATTTGCTGAATTAGAAGATTATGCTTTAGTTCCAGTTAAGGGTTTATCTTCCGGTATGGTGGCTCGTTTAGGTTTTGCTATTGCTACTGATGTTCAACCGGATATTTTGATTTTAGATGAAGTATTGTCCGTAGGAGATGAGGGTTTTAAAAATAAGTGCAAGGAAAGGATGGATCAGTTTTGGGATGATCATGCTACTGTTTTAGTTGTTTCTCATGATTTAGAATTTGTCAGCACTTCCTGTAAAAAAGCGATTTATTTAAATCAAGGAAATATTAAATTTGCTGGTGACTCACAGGAGGTGGTAGATTTCTATTTAGAAACTGTTAAACAATCTGAAATGGTGACTCCATTCAGGGTAGATATGGAGAGGTTTAAAGATGGAAGCTAAGGCTATAAACTTAAAACAACTGTATGAACGAGATTATTTATTGTGGTTAGAGGAGAATATGAGATTATTGAGCGATCGGCAATTACAAGAAATAGATTATGATCATTTGATAGAGGAGTTAGAATCTTTGGGTAGAAGTGAAAAAAGAACAATAGAAAGTTTGATGAAACAATTGTTGATTCATCTATTGTTATATCAATATTGGGCAACAGAATTTCAGAGAAATGCTAATCATTGGAGTCTAGAAATTCTCACTTTTAGAGATCAGCTTAATGAAGAATTAGCAGCCAAAACAATTTATAATTATCTGGTGGATAACCTGGATAAAATATATCAAAGTGCTATGAAATTAGCAGCCCAAAAAAGCCAGTTAAGTTTACCTCAGCAATGTCCATATACCTGGCAGGAAATATTAAATGAAAATTGGCTACCTCAACCAAATATAATATAATTAATTATCATCTATAAAGATTGTCATATAAAAATTGTCAGATGCTAGGAATTATTACTTAAATAGGAGATATGACAATGATTACAGCACAACTAGATGAAGATGTACTCTACCCTGATAGTGATGGTAAACCAATGGCGGACAATACGGAACAATATAAATGGATTTTTATTATTAAGGAAAATTTAGAAATTCTTTTTGCTGATGTAAATTATGATATAATTTATAAAAATACGCCATTAACTCTAAATATTCAGTAGAAATTTTGATGAAAATATTATTACATATCCTTGATATATCTAAAATTACGATGTGCTTTTTATTACCTAGTAAAATTTCCCTTTTACCTAAAACTAAAAAACTTTGTACCTTATGGACGAACTGCTATATTAGTTAGACTAGAAAAAGGTACAATCTGTAAAGATTTATTTTCAGCAAAATCAAATTTACTTAGGTAAGTCTTATGTGAATTAAAAATTCCTCAGTAAAATCAAAGCTTGTGGTTTTTGCGTTTGTGGTAGTTCCCATATCTATGAACAAAACTAGGCTGTTTCATTGTCTAACTCACACAAAGTTTGAAGTATCGTAATTTATTTTTAACATTTTGAATGATGATTGAAAACAATAACCCTGAAATTAATGTCGATGAGTTAATGGAGAAGATTCGTCAAGAGATCCTTAGTCGTCAAGGTTATTCTTCTGCCACAAGTATAAATAATAATATAGATACCTCAGATCTCACGTCAAATATTGACTCAAGGATTGGACATATTCAATCTTTACTCAAAAATGCTAACTCTAGAACTTATCGAACGAAATGGCCTGAAAAACTGGATCGTTTTCCCTTTAGCTTAACATCGAAATTACAAACATTGATTATAAAAGGCATCAACTTCTTATTTAAAGACCAAAGAGAAGTTAACTTCAATTTGATTCTTTCTTTAAAAGAATCCCTAGCAATTAATCAGCAACTAACAGCAGAAATTGAAACTTTAAAATCACAAATAAATAATTATCTAAGTAATGGGGATACTCATTTTCGAGGCATAAATGAACGTCTGAATATTCTAGATCATAAAAATCAAGAAATAAATGAAAGTCTGAATATTCTAGATCATAAAAATCAAGAAATAAATGAAAGTCTGAATATTCTAGATCATAAAAATCAAGAAATAAATGAAAGTCTGAATATTCTA
>JBJUHT010000226.1:0-12719 GCA_046070105.1 Dolichospermum sp. | reverse complement strand
ACAGGATGGTATTTTTTTAGATGGTTTAAATTATGCAAAATCAATCATTAAAAAACATCCTGAAAAATATCCAAAATCCTCACAAAAAATCATCAAATAACATCCTGTAAATCCTCAAATCCTGGACATCCTGATTCTGACAATTAAAATCCTAACATCATCACAAAAAATCATCAAAAAACATCCTGTAAATCCTCAAATCCTGGACATTATCTCGACTTCGCTCGATAACCACCTGATTATGACAAACGCAAAATTTAATTAAGATTTGAGAATATACACAGATTGTGATATTATATTATTGTCATAATTTATCAAATGGAGATAAATAAATGATTAATTCAGTTAGATTCAATGCAAAAGTTAAACAAGGTATCATTGAAATTCCTCAAGAATATCAAACTAATTTGGTTGACGGAAGTGAAATTAGAGTTGTAATTAGTTTCCAAAATGAACCTAAACAAGAATATAGTTTAATGGATGAATTAGCAAAAAATCCTATTAGCGTTAAAGGTTTATCTAAATTAACAAGAGATGAAATTCATACAAGAGAATAATCAATAATTCAATGAATAATCTGAAAATTTTTATAGATTCTAATATTTGGTTGTATCGTTTTTTATCAGATCAAGATTCTAATCCACAGGAAGATGCTAGAAAACGAAAAATTGCTATTGAGTTAACAAACTTGTCAACAATTTTTGTGAGTACACAAGTTATTAACGAAGTTTGTTTTGTACTTAAAAGAAAAGCCTTATTTTCTGAATTACAAATTTATCAACTTATTGAAGAATTTGAAATAAGATGTATAGTTATAGATATAACAACTTCTATTATTAAAAAAGCATCTCAGTTAAGAAATGAATATAGTCTATCTTTTTGGGATGGTTTAATTGTTAGTAGTGCATTAGCAGCAAATGTCAATATTATCTATTCAGAAGATATGCAGGATGGTTTAATTGTTGATGAAAAACTTACTATTATTAACCCTTTTAAATAAGGTTTCTCTCTACTTAGCTATCTTTTAAACAGAATCAGGATAACTACCGATTTTAGGATGAACAGGATGGTAATTTTTAGATAGTTTAAATTATGCAAAATCAATCATTAAAAAACATCCTGAAAAATACCCAACATCCTCACAAACAATCATCAAAAAACATCCTGTAAATCCTCAAATCCTGGACATCCTGATGCCTACGGCACACTACGTGAACGCTATCAGACAAATTAAAATATTAGTACACCACCAATAAAATCAACATCCCGTAAATCCTAAAATCCTAATTCTGACAAAAAAATGAGACACCCAAAACTAGAAGAAATTATGCAGGAATTGTGTAATAACTTGCTTGAAACATACCAAGATCAACTAATTGCAGTGATTCTTTTTGGTTCTCAAGCACGTGGTGATGCTACTCCTGATTCAGATTTTGATGTATTAATTATACTTAAAGATTTAGCGCAAGCAACCAAAGAAATTGAAAAAATTGGCTTTTTTCTTAGTCCCCTTTGTTTAAAATATAGTGTAGTAATTTCTAACCTGTTTTACTCCCTTAGTCGTTTTGAAAAAGAACAAACATTGATGCAGAACAGAAAGGAATCTGCTGTATCTGACGTACCCTATTTAATCTCTGGTTTCTCAGAATTTATCAGGTGTTGGTTAATTTTGTTACCAAAAAATTTATCATAGTTAGAGGCGACAGCTAAAAATACTCCCGCTAAAATATATATGGGTAAAGGTATAGAAAAAGCTCGCAACCACTTAAAAAACTCTGCCGTAGCAAAAAGTACAAAAAAGCATAGCAGCCAAACTCTCATAATTTTATCCATTTTATACTAAGTGATCTTGTTATTAATTATAGATGAGGCATCAATCAATTAAAAATTAAAAATAACAGAAAACTCTCCATTTAAAATCTCAAATTTAGTTAAGATTATTTAGGTATGGTGATGATTAATGAAAATGATTGAAGTTGAGCATCTTAGTAAAACTTATGGTTCAACAACAGCAATTACTGATGTTACCTTTAGCGTTGAACCAGGGGAAATTTTAGGGTTTTTAGGTCCAAACGGTGCTGGTAAAACTACAACTATGCGAATTTTAGCCGGTTATTTACCAGCCAGTAGCGGAACAGCGAAAATTGACGGTTATGATATCCATGATAATTCTTTGCTTGTGCGTCAGCGCATTGGCTATTTACCAGAGACACCGCCCTTATATCCAGAAATGACAGTGGAAGGATTTTTACACTTTGTGGCTAGGATTAAAGGAGTTTCTGCGGGCGATCGCTCAACAAAAGTTACAGCAGCCATAAACAGATGTAACCTAGAAGAAAAGCGCCAAGTCATTATTCGTAAACTGTCGAAAGGTTATCGGCAAAGGGTTGGTATTGCCCAAGCGATCGTCCATGATCCCCCAGCTATTATTCTTGATGAACCTACAGTGGGACTTGATCCCCGGCAAATTACGGAAGTACGGAACTTAATTAAAAGTTTAGCGGGAACACACACTATTATTTTATCTACACATATTCTCCCAGAAGTGAGTATGACTTGTAGCCGAGTTGCCATTATTAACCGAGGTGAAATAGTCACAACTAATACTCCAGAAAATTTAATGACACAATTGACAGGTGGGGCGGGATATGAACTAGAAATTACAGGAGAAGCACCTTTAGCCAAACAAATGTTACAAAACATATCTGGGGTGAGTTTAGTAGAATCAATTCCTAACCATCAACATTTGCCAGAAAATCATACTTATTTACGAGTAATATTACAGGCGGGAAAAGAACCGGGAAAAGAAATTTCTAGTGCTTTAATTCGGGCTGGGTTTGGTTTATATGAAATGCGTCGTATTAGTGCCACACTAGAAGATGTTTTCTTAGAATTAACCACAACAGAAAAGAATTTACCTGCCAATATAAACTCAGAAATAACAGAAGGAGAAGCTGCATAAATGGGTATAGTTATTGCTAATATTATTGCCATTTATCGTCGAGAATTACAAAGTTATTTTGTTTCCCCATTGGCTTATGGTATAGCTAGTGTATTTTGGTTTTTAGCTGGTTTCTTTTTCGTCATGATTTTATTAGGACCAGAAGGAATATTAGTCACGGTTTCTGCCTATGATTTACAAGGACAACAATTTGCCCCAAAAATAGATGTTCCTTATGAATTTGTGCGAGCATTTTTAGATAGAATGGGATGGTTAATGTTATTTATCTTGCCTATTTTATCCATGGGACTTTATGCAGAAGAACGCAAACGAGGAACTTTAGAATTATTAGCAACATCACCAGTTACCAACTGGGCTGTAGCCGTAGGCAAATTATTAGGAGTATTAACATTTTTCTTGACAATGATTTTACCTTTAATGGGATTTGAAGCGATCGCTTTATCAAATTCCAATCCTCCCATATCACCCACAATTCCCTTATTGGGTCACTTAGGATTACTCTTACTAGCAGCAGCAATTTTATCATTAGGAATGTTTATTTCCTCATTAACAGATAGTACAATTTTGTCGGCAGTCCTCACCTTTGCCATAGTTATTTTGCTGTTATTTGTTGATTTAATCGCCAAAACCATTCCCGGTCCAATTGGTGCAGCAGTTAGTCATTTATCCCTGCTCAAACATTACAATACCCTGATTCAAGGAATTTTCGACACTAGCGGCTTGATTTTATTTGCTAGTTACATTATCTTAGGTATTTTTCTCACAGCCCAATCAATTGATGCCTTGCGCTTTCAACGTCACTAGTCATTTGTCATTTGTCATTTGTCAGTTGTTAGTTGTTAGTTGTTCGTTCTCAGTAGAAAAAATCTTCTCCTCTCCACCCTTGTAACCTGTTCCCTATCACCTGTTCCCTACCATAAAAAATGAATAAAAACAAACTTTGGAAACTTATATTTTGGCTAGGACCATTCTTGATCACCGCTGGTTTAACCATTCGTTTAACATCAATAAATTCCAGAATAATCCCCCTATCATTAATATTAATAATAATAGGTGCAGTTATTTGTGCCTTGTGGGTAGTAGTACAAACTCAACAAAGTAAATGGTGGCAAAAGCGTTCTACCCAATCTACCACTAATGCCTTAATCGCCACTTTGTCCGTATTAGCTATATTAGGATTAATTAACTTTTTAGGTATTCGCTACCAACTGCGTCTAGATTTAACAGATACTCAATTATTTACTTTGTCACCTCAATCTAGAGAATTAGTCAGTAATTTACCCGAAACAATGAAAGTTTGGTTATTTAGTAAAGAAAAAAATTCCCAAGATCAGGAATTATTAGATAACTATCATCGTCAAAATAACAAGTTTAAATTTGAATATGTTGATCCTGAATTAAAACCAGGACTAGTAGAAAGATTTGGTGTTAAAGATTATGGCGAAGTTTATCTAGAATTTCAAACAAAACGGCAATTAGTACAAATAATTAGCGAAAATGAACGGCTATCAGAAATAAAATTAACTAATCGTTTACAACAAATGATTAATCCTAAAACGGCTAAAGTTTACTTTCTTCAAGGACATAGTGAACACCCACTTTCAGCTAGTAACGGCGGAATTTCCAAGGCCATACAGGGCTTAACTGATAAAAACTTCACTATCGCAACTTTAAATTTACCAGAACGTCCTCAAGTTCCTGATGATGCTGATATTGTAATTGTAGCTGGACCACAAAAAGAATTATTAACAGGAGAAGTTACAGCTTTACAAAATTATCTTAATCGTGGTGGTAACTTATTATTGATGATTGATCCCAATACTAACCCGAAAATAGATACTCTTCTCAAAGAGTGGGGTGTGCGTTTAGATAATCGCTTGGTCATTGATAATTCTGGAGCAAGTTTACAATTAGGACCTGCTACTATTTTAGTGACAGAATATGGACAGCATCCTATTACTCAAGATTTTGCTAATAATATTTCAGTATATCCATTAACTCGTCCTCTAGAAATTGATCCTGTTCCTGATGTTGAGTCTATGGTTTTATTAAAAACTAAACCCTATCCCAATAGTTGGGCAGAAAGTGATCAAAAAAATGAAAAATTAGAGTTTAATGAAGATAAAGACTTAAAAGGACCTTTAACTTTAGGAGTAGCATTAACCAGAAAGTTATTAAATTCCCCAACTGCAATTCCAAGTCCAATTCCAACTACCCAAAATTCCCCAACTGCAATTCCAAGTCCAATTCCAACTACCCAAAATTCCCCAACTGCAATTCCAAGTCCAATTCCAACTGCCCAAAATTCCCCAACTGCAACTGCAATTCCAAGTCCAATTCCAACTACCCAAAATTCCCCAACTCCAAGATTCAAAGAATCACGTTTAGTAGTATTTGGAAACTCCAATTTCGCCACTGATAGTTTATTTGAACAACAATTAAATGGAGATGTCTTTTTAAATACGGTTAGTTGGTTAAGTCAACAGGAAGAAAAACTTATGTCAATTCGTCCTAAAGAACCAAAAAATCGCCGGATTATTATATCAAATCTCGAAGCTAACTTGTTAACAATATCTGCTGTAGTCTTATTACCTTTACTGGGTTTGCTAACAGGTTTTATTATTTGGTGGAAACGTAGATGAAAAATAAAAATGAAAAATAAATTAGTAATTCATAATGCTAGACTAAAACATTGGCTTTGTTTTCAAGATCCTGATGAAATCATCCAAACTAATAGTATTGATCAAGTTGTTCCCAAATTGCAACTCGTGAATGATTTGATTACCAAACATCAAATATATGGGGCAGGTTTTATTAGTTATGAATCTGCAACAGCTTTTGATTCAATACTAAAAACCCATTCTCCTTGTTCATTTCCGTTACTCTGGTTTGGATTATATAAAAAACCAGAAATTATTGATTTACCAAAACCTACCTTAGCTGATAAATATAAACTTAATTGGACACCTTCAGTAAGTGAAGAAGAATATCATCAAGCCATTAGTAAAATTAAAAAATATATTTCCTTGGGGGAAACTTATCAAGTCAATTATACATTACGTTTAAATGCACCTTTTAGTGGTGATACTTGGGAATTATTTCTCAAATTAGTGGAAGCACAAAAAGCAGATTATGGGGCTTATGTTGATATTGATAACTTTGCTATTTGTTCCGCTTCCCCTGAACTTTTTTTTGATCTTGATGATCATCACTTAACCTCCCGTCCCATGAAAGGAACAGCAGCTAGAGGTTTAACATTAGTCGCTGATCATGCTATTGCTAAAGAACTACATTTTTCTGAAAAAAATCGCGCGGAAAATGTAATGATTGTGGATATGATTCGCAATGATATAGGACGAATAGCTAATATTAATACAGTCAAAGTTCCCAGTTTATTTAATGTCGAGAAATACCCCACAGTTTGGCAAATGACATCTACCGTTACAGCTAAAACTACAGCTTCCATAAGTGAAATTATGGCGGCGTTATTTCCCTGTGCTTCTATTACCGGCGCACCTAAAGTTCGGACAATGGAAATTATTCAGGAATTGGAAAATACACCGCGTCGTATTTATACTGGCTGTATTGGTTTTATTAGTCCCCAAGGTCAAGCCCAATTTAATGTTGCCATTCGGACTGTTTTAATTGATAAAGAAAATAAACAAGCAGAATATGGAGTTGGAGGAGGAATTGTCTGGGATTCTGTGAGTAGTGATGAATATCAAGAATGTCAGATTAAAGCCCAAGTTCTCACATTAAATCAACCTGATTTCTCACTTTTAGAAACCATTTTATGGCAGCCTCAAAATGGTTATTTTGTATTGAATTATCATTTACAACGTTTAGAAGATTCAGCAAATTACTTTGGTTTTAAAGTTAATATAAATCATGTCAAAAATCAACTTGATCAATTAACACAATCATTTGCAAATCAAGATTATAAACTACGATTATTATTAGATTCTCAAGGTGAAATTATATATCAAACAATGCCTTTATTGCCTAATAATCAGGAATTTGTTAAACTAGGTATGTGTTGCACACCGATTGACTCCTCTAATATATTTTTGTATCATAAAACAACAAATCGCCAAGTTTATGAAATAGCCAAAGCCTCTTTTCCTGATTGTGATGATGTTTTATTGTGGAATGAAAGAGGTGAAATCACAGAAACCTGTATTGGTAATATTGTGGTAGACTTGAATGGAGAACTGCTGACACCCCCGGTACAGTGCGGTTTATTAGCAGGAACTTTTCGCGCTAATCTACTTGAAAAATGTAAAATCAGAGAGGAAATTATCACGTTAGAAATGTTAAAACATAGCCATCATATCTATATAATTAACTCAGTGCAAAAATGGCGAGAAGCAGTTTTAATTTCTCATTAACAAAATGGTTTTATTAATTGATTATCAATATGAAATTGTCAAAAACAACTTGGATTTTAATACTTTTAGCTCTGGGTTTAGGGAGTTTTGTATACTTCTATGAAATTAAAGGAAAAACTTCAACAGAAATAAAAGCCGAAAAACAGAAAATATTTTCCTTTAGCACTAATGATGTCCAATCTTTAACAATTAAAACTAAAAATACAACATTAAAACTAGAAAGAAGGAATACAACTGAAAAACCTGAATGGGAAATTAAATCTCCCATATCAGCACCAGCAAATGATGCAATTGTTTCTTATTTGACGGATTTGTTAGTTAATGGTAAAATTGCAAGAACAGTATCAGTTTTACCCACTGAATTATCAGAATTTGGTTTAGATAAACCTGTAGCAACTATTGATATTAAACTCAAAAATCAACAAAGTCATCAATTGATTTTAGGTAAAGCTGAGTTTAATAATCGCTTCTTATATGCTCAAGCTGATACTAATCAAAACCTCAACCTCTTGTTAGTTTCCCAGGATTTTTTTAATGCAGTTAATCGAGACATATCAGAATGGAAACAAATACCAGAAAATACTAATTTAAAATCATTACCTATCGTTCCTAAACCAAACCTTCAATGACAAAACAAACAGCAACCTTATTAATTTCTTGTCCAGATCAACGGGGGTTAGTCGCAAAATTTGCCAATTTCATTTATGCTAATGGTGGCAATATTACTCATGCAGATCAACATACAGACTTTGAAGCAGGATTATTTTTAAATCGTATAGAATGGCAATTAAAAGGATTCAATTTACCTCAAGATTTAATTGCTCCTGCTTTTAATGCTATCGCTCAACCTTTAAATGCAAAATGGGAATTACACTTTTCTGATACTCTGCCCCGCATTGCTATTTGGGTAAGTCGTCAAGATCATTGTTTACTGGATTTAATTTGGAGACATCGTGCAAAAGAATTTCATGCAGAGATTGCTTTAATTATGAGTAATCATCCCGATTTACAACCGATAGTTGAACAATTTGGCATTAATTACCATTACATACCCATTACTAAAGAAAATAAACAAGAACAGGAAATTAAACAACTAGAATTACTGCATGAATACAAAATTGATTTAGTGGTTTTAGCCAAATATATGCAAATAGTTAGTGCAGATTTCATTGCCAAATTCCCGCAAATTATTAATATTCATCATTCATTTTTACCAGCATTTATTGGTGCTAATCCCTATCATCGAGCCTTTGAAAGGGGTGTAAAAATTATTGGTGCAACAGCCCATTATGCTACACCTGAATTAGATGCAGGACCAATTATAGAACAGGATGTGGTGCGGGTAAGTCATCGAGATGAAGTGCATGATTTAATCAGAAAAGGAAAAGATTTAGAAAGAATAGTGTTAGCAAGGGCGGTAAGATTACATTTACAAAATCGAGTTTTAGTCTATGGCAATAGAACCGTAGTTTTTGAGTAAATTTATTTAATCGGAATTGATCATTTTAGCTATCGTTTCCATCATCAAAAAAAGCCGATGAGAATAATCAGCAAAGCGAATGAATTGATAATGCTCATAAAAAGAACGGGCTTTATCATCTTTAGCATCAACAACTACCGCAATTGTCGCAATTTCACTTTGCAAACTACGATCTAGGGCATTCATTAACAACATTTCCCCCAAACCTTTTTGACGATGATTTTGATCAACGGCTAATCTACCTAAAAGGGTAGCAGGAAGTTCAGGATATTTTGGTAGTTTTTTCGTGATTTCTATGGGCAATTCTCCTATTTTAATACGTGTTGCTGATAATGTATAATAACCTGCGACGAAACCAGAATTTTTTTCTACTAAAACAAATGGGGCTGCTGTCCGTTTACGTAAATCTTGCCCAGCTTGTGCTTTAAAATATTTATCTAGTTCATCAACACCAGAACAAAAAGCCGCCCGGTTATGCTTTTTTCCTAGCGGCTCTATTAAATAATGATTAAAAGCATCAAAATTATCTGTTAACTGCACTTACTACACCCATATTCTTTTTGTAGCGTTGAGCCGCAAGCCGCAACTTTTCGCTGGGTTCTGGTGGATTAAGCAGTGCTTCTACAAAAATTTCTTGGTCTTTTCTGCTTAAAACCATGATTTCATTTTCCTGAATAATCTGGTTTGCAACACTGACAAGACTGCTAACCACAAAATTTGATAGTGTTCTTCCCTGAATATCAGCCGCTCGTTGGAACAATTCCTTATTCTGTGCACTGACACGGGCTTCTAATCTTTCTAATTTAGAACACAACGATTTTTCTTGGCTGGTTTTAGCCACTGTATGAGTCATGATAGCCCCTACACAATAAATGTGATGTATAAATGTAAATGTACGGCAAATGTCCTAACAAATCCTAACAAATATAGTCTATCCACTAGTACAAAAAATGTCAACTATCCCCAGTCCCCAGACTTTCCACCTGTTTTACTAACTAAATGAATCGCTTCAATTTGAATCGTCTTTTCTAACGCTTTAGCCATATCGTATAAAGTTAAAGCAGCAATAGACACCGCTGTTAAAGCTTCCATTTCCACACCAGTTTCCGCCTGAGTTTTCACAGTAGCATCAATTTGATAACCGGGTAGTTGGGCATCAGGAATAATCTCCACGGTAATTTTCTGTAAAGGTAAGGGGTGACAGAGAGGAATTAAATTAGCTGTTTGTTTAGCGGCCATGATTCCTGCCAACCTAGCTGTTGCTAAAACATCACCTTTAGGGGTGTTTCCGGCTTGAATAGCAGCGAAAGTCTCAGGTAACATCCGCACCTTACCCGTGGCCACCGCTTGACGAATAGTGGCTGTTTTACCTGATATATCAACCATTTGGGCTTGTCCTTGGGCATCCAAATGGGTTAAGGAAAAAGAATTTGAAAAATGATCTTGCATAATTGGGAAAGTGTGTGTTATTATAAATCTTATCAGTCAAGGTTGTAAGTCAAGGGCGTGTAGCTCAGTGGACTAGAGCACGTGGCTACGGACCACGGTGTCGGGGGTTCGAATCCCTCCTCGCCCGTTTTATAATTTTAAATGCACAAGCCCCATTTTTGGAGTTTGTGCATTTTTAATTAATGGTCTTGGGTTATGAATTGTCCCGACAATCTTGATCAAAAGACTCAAAACAGTTCTCTAAGTAGGTAAACGGAAAAAACCGACATAAGTAACGAAAAGTAAAGTTTCCCAAAACCTGTTCCCTGTTCCCAGTTAAGAGTTCCCTGTTCCCTTGTCATAACGGCAATTTTTAACGTCAACCTACTTAGAGTGGTTGATCAAAAAAAAGAGTTTTAGGATTAATCGAAAAGTATGAGGAGATGTTTAATGATTAAACACAGATAAACACAGATAAACGCAGATAAAGAACGATCAATTCACAATTTTCAAACCAGAGGCGATTTCTCCAGATTAATCAAGTTTTAAGGCATTAACTGGCACATCGTCCCAAGATTTCACTGTCCGTAATTTGGCAATCCAGCCTGCTGCTGTTTGGACTGCGGTTAAATTATTCTTAAATGACTGATGACAATCTAGTGCCTGAGACTCGTTACAACAGGCAATACAGGCATGAATCATCCCAGAAGGATCAATTTGCTCATTTACCCAAATAGTCATAGTCTATCCTCCTTAAAAGTGGCGGTTATTTTTTAGATTTCACAAATCAAAAGCAAAAATCACAGGTTAGGTAGAATACCTCTAGTAATTAATAACTCAATGGTTAAGGTTTTTGAGTAGCGATCGCTAATTTTGTCCCTGGTACCTGACGCACTTTATCCATAACTACCACAACTTGACCATGAGTGGCACTTTGATCAGCGTTAATAATTACAACTACTTCTGTATTTTTTCCTTTTAATTGTTGTATCTGGGTTGGTAAAGTATCTAGAATCACAGGCTGGCGGTTTAAACTTAGATCCCCTGCTGAGTCTATTGTGACAGTAATTGGTGCGGCTGATGATTGAGTTTTGGCGGTGCCGGCTTTGGGTAAATTAACTGGTAATCCTTCGGAACGATTCAGAAATAAAGTTGACATAATGAAAAATGTCAAAATCGCAAAAATGACATCAATCATCGGTACAATATTAATTTGGGCTGGTATATCAGGTTCATCTGCTAGACGCATAATCATTTATCTCCTCTTTCATAACGACGACGATATAGTAATTCTAGTTGTCCACCATATTCTTGAATCCAAGCAATTTGGCGTAAGTACATTCCCCGAAAGCTATTAGCAAAAAAGAGGGTAATAATAGCTACCACTAATCCCGATGCTGTAGATACTAAGGCTTCACTAATTCCAGAGGTGACACCGGCGGTTTTTGTCCCCCCGACATCACCAATATTCAATGATTTAAAGGAAGCAATTAAACCCAATACTGTACCTAGCAGCCCTAACAAGGGGGCTAAACCAATAATTGTATCGAAAATGTTCTGAAACCTTTTTAATAGGGGAATTTCGGCCTGTGCTTCACTTTCTAAAGCCAAACGAAATTCTTCTGGGTTGGGTTCTTCCAGTTCTAAGGCCGCTAAAAAAATCCGGGCTATAGGTAAATCAGCATTTCTATGTAATATATTTAAAGCATCAACCATATTACCTTGACGATACACTTTCAGAACGACTTGGACAATGCGGTTTTGACGGTTGCTGATTTTTACCCAAAAGGTAATGCGTTCGATAATTAGTGCCACTCCTAACACCGAAAAAAACAGCAGTGGCCACATGACTATACCACCAGCTTGGAATAAATTACTAATTTCCATTGACCATTTTGCTAATCTTCCACATTAGATTAACAGATCGTGGTCAAGAAACAAGAATAAGTAAGTGTCACTTTATTTTGAGTAATTTATTTTACAATATAATCTGTATTCCTGGGTTAATGGCTGGGAGTTTTTTGGTAGAGATTAACTTTGGATTTTTTATTAGATTATATATTGACACAACAAAATTTAGGATGCAAAATACTTTTTGCTACTTTTGATCCTTAAAATTAAAAGTTATCAATATAAAACAGGGATATAAATTTGCATTATCTAATTAATTTTGATTATTAGGTAATGTCATTTTTGAAAAAATGAGTTATAGGTTAAACATTATGATTTTGAACGAATGGCAGTACAATATCACTAAGGCAGAAATGAAGAAATTTGAGTTAGCAATAGCTCAACTTAAAAGTAACCTAGTGCCAGAAGATGAAAACCAAAAACTACGTTATGAGGCTCGTATTGATTCACTCAAAAGCCAAATTGAGGAGTTTACTGAAGAGATAAAAGAGTACGAAAATCTCAAAAATAATCAAGGTAAAATTGAGAAATTGCAATATGATAGTTTAGA
>JBJUHT010000225.1:0-6831 GCA_046070105.1 Dolichospermum sp. | reverse complement strand
TGGTACATTACCAGCTTTGGGTAATATTACTGTTGCTAACTTCTTTATCTAAGTGCCTAAGCTCTCCTTTTGTAATTGGGGAGCTATTTTCACCCAAATCAATCTAATACAGCAGTTTCCTAAGATATTATGAGCGATCGCATCCCGTCCAGGCGATCGCTATCAAAAGTTATCCAGTTATTAAATTCACGTTTGACTAGATGCCCAGATTACAGCGATTTTGATCTAGTTTAGCCACAAAATGAATTGTTAAATTATATGCCAATACCTTATTCAATATATTTACGTAGTTCCGTGATTATGGTCTGGGTTGCTAAAGAAGGATCTCAACGCCAGTTAGCAGAAAGATTCAAGGTTAGTTTCTCATTTATGAGAGACTTATATAAATCCCAGGATGAGTGTGGGTGAGACAATTGAAGAATTAGTATTGGCTGCTCTCGCTTCTCTGGATGACGATCATACAGCAGATTCCATTGCTATGAGGCACAAATTTTAATAATAAAACTCTTGTGGGGTGGGCATCTTGCCCGCCCGTGGTGTACCTCATAACACCAGAAAGTGCTGTAAATGTATTTACTGGGAACTAGTGATGAAACAAGAAGTATTTGAACGTATTTATGAAGAAGAATTGACCCCAATTCAAAGGAGAATTTTACATCGGATTTTAAAAGGCAAATCACATACAGCAATACGGGGAGATGTCACAGTTTGGTTTGACCGCAAAGTTTATGCAGGTAATGAAAGAGATAAACTTCCTAAAAGTAAATGCACAATACTAGAAGGGTTGGAATCAGGGGAAAAATTAATAGATCAAAGTAATTTATCTCATCATTTAAGAACAATTTGTGAACAATTTGAGGTAATTGATTTACCAGAAGTAATAAAACAATTTATTAGATACCGTCCTCAACTAGTTTCATCTACAACCTTAAAGCAATTTGCACTATTAGAAACCACACAATTTCCATCTGGTGCGACAAACTCCCTTTATTATGAATATCGTCATCCCATAGAAGAAAAATGTGAGAGTTATATTAAAAAAGTGGGAGAGGAAGCTATTTTACTACGCATTAAAGCTCCTGCTCAAATGGGTAAAACATCACTAATGAACCGATTATTGAATCATGAATACATAAAAACTATAAAAGCCAAAATTGTCTATATAAACTTAGATGATGCTGATGAACAAGTGTTAAACAAGGATATGTTTTATCAATGGTTTTGTGCCAACGTTAGCGACCAATTAGGATTAGATATTAACGACTATTTAGAAAAACAATGGAAACCATTTTTAGGTAACAATGTTAATTGTACTAATGTTTTTGACAAATTCATATTTCCAAATTGTCAAAATATCATTTTCTTAGGTATTGACAATCTGCATAGAATTTTTCCTGCCCGCGAATTACAAGACTTTCTACTTTGGCTAAGAACCAGACATGAAAATGCTAAAAATAATCAAATATGGCGTAAATTAGCATTTATTTTAGCCTATTCTACTGATGAATATCCTTTGTTTCAGTTAAATTTGTCTTCATTATATAATGTAGGTAACCCACAAGAATTAAGAGAATTTAATACAGAAGAAATTCAAAATTTATCTTTAAAGTACGGTCTTAACTGGCAGATTATTCAAGTGAAAAGTTTACAAAAAATAATAGGTGGACATCCTTTTTTAGTTAGGTTAGCTATGTATCATATCAGTCATGAAGAAATGACGTTAGAACAAATTTTAAATAAAGCTGCTACCAATGAAGGAATTTATAGTAATCATTTAGATAGATTACTAAAAATTATTCGTGATTCTGATCTTACAGAGAGTTTAAAGAGAGTTATTCATAGTTTTACCCCAGTTCAATTAGATCCAATAGAAACTTTCCAACTATATAGTATTGGTTTAGTCATAAAAAAAGACAACAAAGTTGAACCCAGATGTCAGCTATACCGGGAATATTTTACTACGTTCCTTTAGAAAGTCTATTTATTATTGGAGGATAAAAAAATGAGTATTTCATTCTATAAAGTTGGAGGAACATTACCAACAAATAGTCCTAGCTATGTGATCAGAACAGCAGATATAGAATTATTGAATTTATTAAAGCAAGGGGAATACTGCTATGTATTTAACAGTCGTCAGATGGGGAAATCTTCAATTAAAGATCAAACTCAATATAAGTTGAAAAAAGAAGGGTTTTTTTGTATTGACATTGACTTACAAGGTATTGGAACTCAAGTTACTCAGCAGGAATGGTATGTTTCATTTATTTATAATCTGTTGAATGCGATTGCTTTAGAAGAGAAAATAGAAATAGATTTAGGTAATTGGATAGAACCTAGATCATATCTATCACCTAGTCAATTGTTAAATAATTTTGTATCCCATGAATTATTAACTTCAGTTCAAAAGAAAATTGTAATTTTCATAGATGAAATTGATTGCTCATTTAGTTTACCATTTCGAGATAGTTTTTTCGCATTGATCAGATTTTTTTATAACCAGAGAAATCAAAATACAAATTACCAAAGATTAACTTTCTGCTTGTTAGGAGTAGCGACTCCAAGTGACCTAATTAAAAATCCAGTAGAGAGTCCTTTTAATATCGGTAAAGCTGTGGAATTAAATGGCTTTGAGTTTCATGAAAGTTTAGTTTTAGCCGAGGGATTAAAAGGATTAGCTAGTAATCAAAATGAAACATTAAAACAAGTTTTATATTGGACTGGGGGACAACCTTTTTTAACACAAACTTTGTGTGACTTACTAGTTAAGTTAGATATTAAAGTATCTGAGGGAAAAGAAAAAGAAACTATTCGGCAATTTGTCTATTCTCAAATTATTAATAATTACCATGACTATCAACATTTTGATCAAATTAAAACTAGATTGATTGCCAATGAGAACCGGGTGGGAAAATTATTAGAAATTTATCAATATATTCTCAACCATGGAATTTTTCTTAGTAAAGATTTAGGTAAAGAAAAAGAATTTGAATCAGAACTAAGACTGTCTGGCTTAGTAGTTAGAAGAAATGGAGGTTTAGAAGTTTTTAATCCTATTTATCAAGAAATTTTTAATCAAGATTGGGTTCAAGAACAGTTGGATAGTATAAGACCCTATCATCAGTCTTTTAATTTATGGTTAAGTTCCGGTAAAAATTCAGCCTATTTATTAAATGGAGAAGTTCTCATTCACGCTTTAGCTTGGAAACAGAATAAAAGTATTAGTAAAGACGACGAAGAATTTTTAAGTGATAGTAAATTAACTGAACAGTCCCGCGAATTTGGCAAACAACTGGCAATAGAAAATGAAGCAAAACAAATTTTAGAGGATGCTAAACAAACAGCAGAACAAGATAGAAAAATAGCTGAACAGGAGAAACAAAAAGCCCGCAGGTTATTAATTGTTTCTATTAATATTAGTTTATTAGTATTAACTGGTACATTAATTTTTGCATTTATCCAAGGTAGTAAAGCTGAGAGAGAATCCCAAAAAGCTAATCAAGCAAACCGGGAGTTAATTAATACAAAAAAAGAACGAGATAGAATTGAAAGACAGATAACTCGCGTGAGTAAAGAACGTAGTCAAATTGAGTTAGATGCAAAACAAGCAAATCAACAATTACTTGTTGCTCAAGGTAATTTGAAACAGTTGGAAATAGATAGAAATAAAGCTGAACAACAGGTTGAAGAATTTCAGGCACAAAAAACAGCTTTAGAACAGGAGCGTCAAGTAATTTTAAAACAAAAGCAAAAAGCGGAATTTCAAAATCAGAAAAATCGAGATGAGTTAGGAAAAATTGAGATTAACCTACAAGTGAATCGTCAAAAACTAGAACAGTCTGTCATAAATTTACAAAGAGCAGAACAATTGCGACAAGTAGCCATTAGGGGAACACAATTAGAACGGGAAGGAACTAATATCATTCGCAGATTTTTATCAGATACAGAAGATCAAATTGCACTTTTAATTGAGTCAATGAAAATTGGACAAGAGTTAAAACAAATAGTTGGAAATAGCAGTTTAGATCAATATCCGGCTATTAGTCCTTTAAATGCTTTACATAATATCCTAGATTATAGCCGTGAGAAAAATCGTTTTGGTGATATTATTTACACTTATAAATTTGTAGTTATTCCTAATAATCAACACCTGGCTTTTATTTCCACATTTGGTGATACAACTGCTATTACTGATTTGAAAGGTAATGTAATAACCCGATTAAAAAGTGAGTTTGGGAAAGATAGTGTTAGAGAAGTAGCTTTTAGCTCAAAAGGTCGGATTTTAGCGACTGTTGCAATGGATAACACTACTAGAATTTTAGATTTTGATGGTAAATTACTAGCTGAGTTTAAAGTTTTTGAGGAAATTCTTCGGAATAGTTATGGTTTCTTTTTCACTCCAGTTTTAAGTATGGTTTTTAGCCCTGATGCTAAACTTTTAGCTACAGGAATGAGAAATAATACCATTAGACTGTGGGATCTTAAAGGCAATTTAATCACAGAATTTAAAGGACATAAAGGAGGTGTAAATAGTGTGTCTTTTAGTCCCAATGGTCAATTTATTGTTAGTGGTTCAGATGACAATACAATTAGATTTTGGGATCTTAAAGGCAATTTAATCAAAGAATTTAAAGGACATCAACAAAGTGTTAAAAGTGTAATTTTTAGTCCTAATGGTCAGTTGATTGCTAGTGGTGCAAATGATAATACAGTTAGACTTTGGGATATTAAAGGCAATTTAATAGAAGAATTTAAAGGACATCAAAAAGGTGTAAATAGTGTAGTTTTTAATCCTAATAGTCAATTCATTGCTAGTGGTGGAGATGATAGTACAATTAGACTTTGGGATCTTAAAGGCAATTTAATAGAGAAATTTAAAGGACATGAGCAAAGTGTTAAAAGTGTAGCTTTTAGTTTAGATGGTCTTTCTATTTTTAGTTCCTCAGATGATGAAACTGTTCGTGTGTGGGATCTTCAGAACAGTTTTATCAGAGAATTTAAAGAACATTGGCCTAATGTTAGAAGCATAACCTTTAATCGGGATGGTAATTTAATTGCAACTGCTTCAGAAAATAAAGCTGGTCGTATTTGGGATCTTCAGGGTAATTTAATAGTTAAACTAGAAGGACATCAAGATTGGTTGACGAGTATAGCATTTAGTCCAGATAGTCAGTTGTTATTTACGAGTTCATGGGATAAAAAAATTCGGATTTGGAATCGTCAAGGTAGTTTAATTAGGGAATTTAAGGCTTATGACGACGATGAAATTAACGACATGGCTTTAAGTCCTAATGGTAAGTTTATTGCCACTGTTCCCATGAGTGATACTGTAAAAGTCTGGGATATTAAAGGAAGTTTACTAAAACAGTTTAAGTTTAAAAAAAGTATTTTTCTAACCATAAATTTTAGTCATAATAGTCAGCTTTTAGCCATGGGTTTATCAAAGGAAGTTGGTCGTTTAGAAGGTATTCAAGGTAAAGATTTGGTACTTGCTGTAGTTTTAGACCTTGATGGGAATATAGTCACAAAATTAAAAGGACATAGAAAGGATGTTCGTAGTGTAGCATTTAGTCCTGATGATCAACTTGTTGCTACTGCTTCAGAAGATGGAACAACCCGTATTTGGGATCTCAAAGGTAATTTAATTAGAGAGTTAAAAGGACACGAAGGAAGTGTTAATAGTGTGGTATTCAGTCCTGATGGTCAACTTATCGCTACTGGTTCAAATGATAGGACTATCCGACTTTGGGACTTGAAGGGGAATGTGGTTAGAGAATTTAGGGGACATCGCAGGGGTGTCAGCACTATAGCTTTTAGTCCTGATGGTAAATATCTCGCTTCCGGTGCAAGTGATGGAACGGCTAGATTATGGCGCGTAGAATCACTAGATGAATTGCTTGCACGGGGATGTCATCGACTGAGTGATTATTTTATCTCTCACCCCCAAGTTTTAAAGGAACTACCCGTGTGCGAAAAGATATTACACACCCCTTGAGAAAAAATCTGTAATTGTTCCATTTTTGTGGTCTTGATTGAAAATTTTTTCATGCAGTTGCGGTAAAAGTCACTCTACAAAGGAGAGGTTTTAAACCCATTTTTTTGGTAAAACTATTTTCTACTACAATCCCATTAGGATTCTCAGCCTATCTTCAACCAATGCCAGTGTTTCTGGAGATACAGTTCCCCATGGTTTTTCCAGGCGTTCTACTGAGATTGATCTTACGTCCTCGCACTTGATAAAACTTTGTATTTTCACTCCTCCCTCTGGAGGTTCGATTGTTACGTGGAAAGGGATTCCCTTGTTTTTAGAAGTTACTGGCAAAACAACAACTAAGCCAGAGGCACCCTGATTAAACAGTTCTACTGAAATAACTAAACATGGGCGCTTACCAGCCTGTTCATGTCCCCTTACTGGGTTAAGGTCTACTGTCCATATTTCTCCTCTGGTAATTTTCGCCACTACCTTTCTACTCCATCAGCGAGAGTTTGTTCCCATGCCTGCCTTTCAGAAATTTCCTCTTGCCATAACGTCTCATTTTTCCTCAAGGTGGCAAAGGCTTCATTTGCTTGAACTAGGAAAATATATCTGCGATAATTTTCGATAGCTTTGTCTAATACTGTTTGAAGGGTCTCTCCAGAGGAGTCAACCAGTGTCAAGAGACTTTTGTGAGCAGCCTCACTGATGCTAATTTTTAATTCAGGCATACTTTTCTCTACTAGGCTATATCAAAACTATTATAACTATCAAATCACACTCGTTGAAGAAAAATCTGTAATTGTTCCATTTTTGTGGTCTTGATTGAAAATTTTCTCATGCACTTATGGAATTTAGCT
>JBJUHT010000224.1:0-9676 GCA_046070105.1 Dolichospermum sp. | reverse complement strand
TGCTATGCTAAATCCCAATCTGGATGAAATCCAGTTGACAAAAGACGACTACGAACGCTATTCCCGCCACTTAATTTTACCAGAGGTGGGCATGGAAGGGCAAAAACGCCTCAAAGCTGCCAGTGTATTATGTATCGGTACTGGTGGACTGGGTTCACCACTACTTTTATATCTGGCAGCAGCAGGTATTGGTAGAATTGGTATTGTTGATTTTGATGTGGTTGATACCTCTAACCTCCAACGTCAAGTTATTCACGGGACTTCCTGGGTCGGTAAACCCAAAATTGAATCCGCAAAAAACCGCATTCATGAAATTAACCCCCATTGTCAGGTTGATTTATATGAAACTCGTCTCAGTTCAGAAAATGCTCTCGATATTATTCGTCCTTACGATATCGTTGTAGATGGAACTGATAATTTCCCAACTCGCTATCTGGTCAATGACGCTTGTGTTTTATTAGATAAACCTAACGTTTACGGTTCTATTTTCCGTTTTGAAGGACAAGCAACTGTCTTTAACTATGAAGGAGGTCCCAACTATCGGGACTTATACCCCGAACCACCACCACCAGGAATGGTTCCTTCTTGTGCTGAGGGTGGTGTTCTGGGAATTTTACCAGGAATGATTGGCGTTATCCAAGCCACCGAAACGGTGAAAATTATTCTGGGTAATGGTACTACCCTCAGTGGTAGACTGGTGCTTTACAATGCTTTGGATATGAAATTCCGGGAGTTGAAATTGCGTCCTAATCCTATCCGTCCGGTTATTAACAAGCTGATAGATTACGAACAATTTTGTGGTATTCCCCAAGCCAAAGCTGAAGAAGCGCAACAGCAAATGGAAATTCAAGAAATGACGGTTCAGGAATTAAAGGCCTTATTAGATAGTGGCGCTAAGGACTTTGTACTCCTAGATGTGCGTAATCCTCATGAGTATGAAATTGCTAAAATTCCTGGTTCTGTGTTAGTTCCTTTACCAGAAATTGAAAATGGTAATGGTGTGGCTAAGGTACGGGAGTTACTCAACGGACACCGCTTAATTGCTCATTGTAAAATGGGTGGTCGGTCGGCGAAAGCCTTGGCTATTCTCAAAGAAGCAGGAATGACTGGTACAAATGTCAAAGGTGGAATTAATGCTTGGAGTCAAGAAGTAAATACTTCTGTTCCTCAGTATTGATACTTCCGTGGGGGATTGTTGATATTTAGATATATTTAGGACTTACGCACAAGTCACGGAATAATGAACCACGTTCGCGAAGCGTGCCGAAGGCATAGGAACGAAGAGAACGAAGAAAAGAGGGTTTGAGAGATATTTTGCGTAAGTCCTGATATTACCATAACCATCCTAAATTCGATGTAAATAATCAGATACCCGATTTTGAGAGGTCGGGTATCTTACTCTTTTTTTGTCTCCAGATTACTGTTCAAAAATTTTATGTCTCAGAATATTCATCTTTGTGTCTCTGAAGGAGACAAATTCATACTTTAATGTACAAACTCCGTATATTTAATTAATACAAAAAAATCTTTAAAAAATACCAAAATTGTACATTACTTATCATCTTTAAAAAAGAGTAAAATGTCTTTGCATAAACTTGATGGAAAATTTAGTTAAAGCAGTTTCCAGGTGAGAACATAGACTGTATCCATTATCCGGGTCGTAGCATCATCAAATTCAGACACCACATATACTTTCAACCTTGTGGCTACAAGTGACAGGAAATTGAGAGTAGAATCGCTTGCAAAAACACCAGTTAACTAGCATCTATCGCCACAGCCAATTGCCAAAACAATAATATACTGCATTATGGATACGCTTTCCACGACCAATTCCAAGATTTTGATTGTAGATGACGATTCCAGTGTCCGCAACCTCATCCAGCGTTTTTTGAGTCGCAACTATCAAGTAGAATCAGCAGCAGATGGTAAAGCTGCACTTATTTTATTTGAGCAATTAAATCCTGCTTTAGTGATTTTAGACTGGAATTTACCAGATGCAAATGGCTATAAACTTTGTCAAGAAATGCAAAGCCGTACTAATGTTTTAGTCATGATGCTCACCAGTCGCAATGATGAAGCTGATAAAATTAAAGTTCTGGCCGCTGGTGCGGATGATTTTTTGACCAAACCATTTAGTCTAGCAGAGGTAGAAGTCAGGGTAGAAGCCCTATTAAGACGAGTCCGCTATATTCAACCAAGTCCGTCACAACGTCTGACTTTTAACCAGTTAGCTATTAACTCAGAAGCGCGAGAGGTGACACTGAATAACAAACCTTTGGCTTTAACTGCTTTAGAGTTTAACATCTTATATTTTCTGGCTACCCATCCAGGACAAGCATGGAGTCGTACCCAACTGATCCAAAAGATTTGGGGTTGTGATTATGTGGGAGATGGCCGCGTTGTAGATGTGCATATTGGTCAACTACGCAAGAAAATGGAAGCTGATTCTAGTATGCCGGAGTTTATTAAAACAGTGCGGGGTTATGGTTATAAATTTGACCCACCTGAAAATAGAAAGGCTTAAACTCTGGAAAATATCATTGTAATTGTTGCGATCGCTTAACAACTTGCTTAAATATTACCGAGGCTTGATTGAGATGCTTGATATCATTTATGCGTAGATATTGAAGCTAAAGCCAGGGATTTGTGTCTACTCAAGCCTCAGATCAAAGCTTTATTTTTTCCCCTATACCCAAATTCCATTCTTTTAGGAGTAACCGCAGTTCTCGGTTGAGTGATACGCGCAACTGTGTCATTCTTCCAAACATTCCCGGACTTTGCAATAAAGCAGGAATTACTAAACCCCAATCTAATCCTGCTGTTACGTCGCAGTCGGTTTCATCTTCAATTTGAATTGCTTCGTTTCTCCTTCTTGCCTGAGAATACGCCGAATATCATCTTTTTGAATATTCAGTGAGTTCATGTTGTCAATTCCTAAAAAAAAGCTTGCAGCACCAATAGCTACTGCATCAAGAATTGCAGTTTTTCCAGTAGCATTATCACCAATAAGAACATTAAATTGATCGGAAAATTCAAATATTTTTTGCTCAAAGCATCGAAAATTCTGAAGTTCAAGTTGTCGTATTTTCATATTATTCCTCGTAAATGTTTTTTTATAAGGTGAGTTATTTAACAAAATATTTTATCAAATAATGAATAATCTAACATATATAATAAATATTAATTGTGAATCACAAGTTCAGCAAATAACATGGAAGAACTACTAGAAATTAGACAACTCCTAAAACAAGGAAAAATCAATGAAGCTTTACTGTTAGTGGATGAATTAGAAGAAATGAGTCTAAGTGATAAAATCAATAAAATTGATAGTTACGGCGTAATTCTACTCATTCATTTAATCAAACAAAAAGCTGAAAAACGTTCTACCCGTTCTTGGGAACTTTCTATAGAAAATGCAGTGCGGGAAATCAATAAAATTAATAAACGCCGCAAATCTGGTGGTGTTTACTTGAATCAAACAGAATTAATGGAAATTCTCCAACAAGGATATCAAGTAGCACTAAAAAGAGCGGCGCTAGAAGCTTTTGAAGGACGTTATGAAACCGAAGAATTAGCAACTATGGTTAATGAACAAGAAATTTTATCTCTGTCGCTAGAATTGATTCAAAAGTAGCAAATTGTAGGATGTGTTAACTTACTAACACACCCTAGCAAACTGAATCTTATCTAAGAATGAAAGAGACAACCACCAGCAGTTAACTTTTGCAAAAAGGCATTATTTTCAAAAAAATGCTCCAAAGATTCAATCTTTAAATCTTCAGTTACACGAGCAATACTCATACCCGTGATTTCTATTGTTTCTCCGGTGGGTGCATAATCTTTATATGTACCTGTAAATGTTCCCCAATGTCGCCATTTGAAGGTAACATTAGGGGGATCTGAAAGCACTTCTGTTAATTCCCATAAAAAACCATTGGGAAAGGCATTATGAAATAGTTCATAGGAAGATTCAAATGTTTCTGCGGCTGGACAATAATGCTCATTTTCAACTTGGTTATTATTCATAATTACTTATCCCATCATTTTTTAAGTTATAGTTCTGCGTTTTTATATTCTTCCCCCTGGACGCGGAATAGCCTTTCCTTCGACATCAAAGCAATCTGTACAAGTTCCGGGGAAAGCATTAATAAAGCGATTTAACATATCAGGATCATCTTTAAATACAGTCATCCAAATCGAGAAAAAACCTTGAGGTACAGCTTGTTCAATAACTGAATCTCGCATTGCTTCTAAAGATTCTTGATCATTACATTTACTAAGTCTTTGTAAAGCCCTTTCTGCTTTATCCCACGCTAGTTTACGGTTAATCCATCGGCGATCTTTCATTTGCATATCAGACTTAGGTTTTTTATCGAGTCCCACCATTTCAATAGTTGCTCTAGCTACTATTTCTTCTTCCGAAGCTAAAGAAGGATTTACTTTAACAACTCCACCTTTGCTATACTCAAAAGCTCGGAAAGTATTATCTTGATCAATCCAATAAAATTCACTTCTCGCAGCTATTTTAGCAGAGGTTATGTGAAGATGTTTCCATGAACTATCCCACCTTTTCTCCATAGGAGATTTTTTAGTTGAGTTGCAGTTCCTACAAGCTAAACAGAAGTTTTCCCAATTAGTTTTTTCATCGGGAAATCTTAATTTTGGTAATATATGCTCAACATCTAGAGATGAGGGAATACGCATTTCACAATAAGAACAATATTCACCAAGTTTCTCAATTAAGTCTCCTCGTGCATCTTTATAATCTTTGAAAACTTTTGTATTTTTACCTCTAACAACTGGTCTCATTTTTATAATCCTCTTGCTAAACGTTCCATTTTTAAAAAAGCATGATAGGCAACATCATCACTATATTGTTCTATTAATTCATCCAGTTCTGTTTTTAATTTTTCCAATTCTTCTGGTGATGTATTGTTAGCATTTTCTAGCATTTGATAGTATCTTTCTGCGGTTTCCATCATTTGTTGATATCGCTCATTTCTGTATGGATGAGGAACGTGCATAACGTTTTCTGTAATATATTCTATATTCTTGTTTTCATATTCTGCGGCTGGTATTAAATCGGGGTTATTTAAATCAATCAGTTCTCCATCTCTTAAAGATTGAATTATATGTTCAGAATGGGTAGTTGCAAAAAATTGAATTTTTGGAAATGTTCTTTTTAAATCTTCAACTACTCGACGTTGCCATTTAGGATGTAGGTGTAAATCAATTTCATCAATTAAAACAATACCCGGTGTAAGTCGCGCAGCTTCACCGTCAAATTGTGGATTTAAGGTGACACAACGATAGGCAATATCAGCAACCATTCCTATCATATTTTTTACCCCATCACTTAACATATTAAAGGGTAAAATTCTTCCATCTTGTGCAGTAGCAACCAGTTTATTTTGAAGTACATCATACTTGACATCTTGCCAGTCTTCCATACAATTTTTAATAGCCTCTTTAACTCCTGACAAAGTACCTAAAGGTCTTCCCTGTTGTAAAGATGCTAATTCCCATTTTTTAAACCAGAGCATTATTTTTTTCATTTCATTGGATTTAGTCAGACAATTCTTATATCCTAGAAATCGAGGACCGGGTCCTTTAGTATTTTGTATTTCCCTGTGTTGAACCCAAAGACGACCTGTACTGTAATATGAAATCACGGGTAAAATAATCTTTTCTCTATCTTCATCTTGAATACGAGCTTTTTGCTGTAATTTTCTAGCATATTGTAATATTTCTTTTGCATCTCCACGAGTTGTATTAGAACTATTAGATTTGAGTTCTCTTTTCCATGAGATTTCTTCTACATCTTCAAAACTACCATGACAAGATACAACAACTGATGAAACATCATGTAGTGTCGGTGTTTCTCCTTCTTGCCTGAGAATAAGACGAATGTCATCTTTTTGAATATTGAGTGAGTTAATATTGTCAATTCCTAAAAAAAAGCTTCCAGCACCAATAGCTAGTGCATCAAGAATTGCAGTTTTTCCAGTAGCATTATCACCAATAAGAACATTAAATTGATCGGAAAACTCAAATGTTTTTTGCTCAAAGCATCGAAAATTTTGAAGTTCAAGTTGTCGTATTTTCATAATATCCAATGTAGTTTTATCAGGTAAATTACAGCAGTTTCCGATATTATGAGGTACAGATATTAATGATATATTAATGATAAAAATCTTGTGGTGCGGGCATCTTGCCCGCTAAACAAAAGTGTACCTCACCCTTATGGTAATCCGCTGTAATTAACAATTTATTAACAAATTATTAAAATAGAGACGCGACCCGGATAGGATTCTCGTCTCTACACTTTCTAGGCTACTACCCCCCCTTTCACTTCCTGCTGTAATGCTGCGTACAATCTATTCAGTGCATTCACGTAAGCTTGAGCCGATGCCACAATAATATCTGTATTAGCTGCATGACCTGAAAATACACGGGATTGATGACGTAAGCGAATTGTTACCTCCCCTAAAGCGTCTATTCCTCCGGTAACAGATTGTACAGAAAACTCAATCAATTCATTCGGGACATTCACTACTCGATTGATAGCTTTATATACCGCATCCACTGGACCTGTACCAATGGCCGCGTCGGTTAATTCTTCCCCGTCGGGAGTGCGGAGTGTCACGGTAGCGGTAGGTTGAGCCTTACTACCACAGGAAACCTGTACCAATTCTACTTTAAATAAATCTGGGGCTTGTTGGATTTCGTCATTAACAATAGCTTCCAAATCCCAATCAGAAATTTCTTTCTTTTTGTCCGCTACTTCTTTAAATCTCACAAAGGCTTTATTCAGGTCATTTTCTGATAGTTCAAAGCCCAATTCTTTCAAACGAGTCCGAAAAGCATTTCTCCCAGAATGTTTACCCAATACTATTTGATTATCAGATAAACCAATTAATTGGGCATCCATAATTTCATAAGTGAGTTTATTTTTCAAAACTCCATCTTGATGAATTCCAGATTCGTGAGCAAAGGCATTTGCACCGACAATTGCTTTATTTGGTTGCACCAACATTCCCGTTAAATTAGAAACCAAACGCGAGGTTTTATAGATTTGTTTGGTGTCAATATTTGTTAACGGTGCTTCGGAATTTTCAGCCCTTCTTAAAAAGGGATTAAAATATTGTCTACGGACGTGCAAAGCCATAACCAACTCTTCTAAAGCCGCATTTCCCGCTCTTTCCCCAATGCCATTAATGGTACATTCTAATTGCCGAGCGCCGTTTTTCACCGCTTCTAAAAAGTTAGCAACTGCTAAACCTAAATCATTATGACCGTGAACAGAAATAATGGCCTTGTCAATGTTGGGGACATTTTCGGTAATGCCTTTAATGATTGCCCCAAATTCGCTCGGAGTGGTATAACCTACTGTATCAGGAATATTAACAGTTGTTGCCCCGGCCGCGATCGCTCTTTCCAAGACTTGATACAAAAATTCTGGATCAGATCGTCCTGCATCTTCTGGAGAAAATTCTACATCATCGGTGAAGCTTTTGGCATAGGCTACCATTTCTTCCGCGATCGCAATTACTTCCGGTCTAGTCTTTTTTAACTTATATTCCAGGTGAATATCGGAAGTAGCGATAAAAGTATGAATTCTCCCTTTAGCAGCCGGTTTTATAGCTGCTGCTGCGGCTTTAATATCATCGTGTCTAGCTCTGGCCAAACTACAAATTACCGGACCATCTTCCGTTCCTACTGTTTGAGCAATTTTGCTCACTGCTTCAAAATCCCCAGGACTAGCAAAAGCAAATCCAGCCTCAATCACATCTACTCCTAAACGCGCCAATTGTTTAGCAATCACTAGCTTTTCGTCTATATTGAGAGTTGCTCCTGGACACTGTTCCCCGTCGCGCAATGTGGTGTCAAAGATGATAATTCTATCGGCTTGTCTGCTCATTAGCTTAACCTCTTTTAATTTTGATCATGGGCTGAATCAAAAAAAATAATGGAATTAGAATCAATATTTTGATTTGTTAATTCTACGGAATTTATGATCATTTATTGACTACTAATTCCTATATTCTTTCTTGATAAAATAGCTTGAACTATGAACTTTAGTTTTTAATTTTGAGATTTGTAAATAAATACTAAGGTAATTAACCGTCAGTTTTTTCTATTCTGTCTCTAATATCATTCAAGTCTATATATCTATCAGTAGCATTGCGTAGCTCTCTGGCGATCATTCCTTCTGTTGACACTACTGTAATATGCGTATTTTTCGAGCGTAAAAGTTCTATAGCTCTTTCAAAATCACCATCTCCGCTGAATAATACAACTCTGTCATATTGATCTACCGTATTAAACATATCAACGACAATTTCAATATCCAAATTGGCTTTTTGGGAGTAACGGCCAGAAGCATCATCATAATACTCCTTGAGGATTTTCGTGCGGACTGTATAACCTAAACTGATAAGTGCATCTCGAAAACCGCGTTGATCTTGGGGGTCTTTTAATCCAGTATACCAGAAAGCATTGATCAATGTTGTGTCAGACTGTTCATACTTGAAATATTCTAAAACACGCCGGGGGTCAAAAAACCAACCATTTTTCTGTTGAGCATAGAACATATTGTTTCCGTCTACAAAAATAGACAGACGATTCATTGGAGAACCCATAAAAATTTACACCTAATAATAGATAAGAATGTTAGAGGTAAGAATAGATTATAGCAATTATCAAGTCGTAATTTTGCTAAGATATTTAATGCAGATAATTATGTATAGCTATGATCTTACCTCTTTTCCAGCCAAAACTTGGCCAAAATATCCCAGATCAGATCCCAATTATTTAACTTGTTCCACCTCCGGTACTGATCAAGATGTTGTCAAAAGCAGAAGATGTTTGAGAAGTCAGAAAGTATACTAACCCTCTTGTAAATCTCTTCCCCGCAGAAGGAGAGACTTTGACTCTTGCTCCCTCAGTAACAAAAGTTTTTCCTTTTGTCTCTTCTCGTAGCAGGTAGGGAAGGGATTTGGGTTGGTTTACTGAGGCTTTAATATTACCAAAAATACTTTTAAAACATCCTCTGATCAAAATTTACCAATAAAATTGACCTAGTAACAGCATTCCGAACTAGATAATATTCAATTTTACTACTAAAGGGCTATGATCACCAATTTCGGGTAGAGAATAGGCGGATATTCATCAATATATTTTTGCATCAACTGTAGGCATGAGTTGAGAGTATTATCAATACTTCACTTGACTTTCAGAGTTTGATCAAATATTAACTTACAAATTATACAGCAGATTCCTTTGTTATGAAGTACATCATAGCCCCCTCCCTGGCGTGCGGGAAGGGGGTTGGGGGTGGGGTGATTTCGTATCCACTTATCGGTAAGTGCTGTATGTGTGTAAAGTTACTTTAGCGCCACTTGAGAAAAATTTTGATCCACATCAAGGAATATTTACATAACTAACCCAGTATCAGGATATTTTCCCTTCCTCCTCAGTATCCATTGGTGGGGTAAATTTGCCATTGGGGGTAGATCCGTTATCAGTATAAACTTGTTATTTTTATACAAGTAAATAGCTTTTGCCAAGTAATTAGCAACATTTTTGCCGGAAGATACAGACAAATGTCCAAATTTTTGCCAAGATAGAAATATTATTTTATAGAAAATGACTTGGCAAAAATCAGCATGAGTGA
>JBJUHT010000223.1:0-6291 GCA_046070105.1 Dolichospermum sp. | reverse complement strand
TACTCATAATTATATTTACCATCAGACAGTAAGCGGTTGCCTTTACCTGTTACATAGCCATTTCCGTGAATACTAGAAGTGATGCGGTTGCCATTTGCATCGTAGCTGTAAGATTCATCCGGGTTATTAGCATTACTGTGGTTAGCACCGGTTAACTGAGCGCGTTTATCGTAGGTATAATCTGTTGTTCCATCAATATCGGTAATTTTGGTAATGCGACTGGCAGCATCATAAACATAGTTATAGAAAGCGACATTATTTGTACCGTTACTGTGGTTTAAATTCGTGAGACGATTGAGAGAATCATAGGTGTAAGTTGTGCCATTAACTAACTGAGTTCCTGTGAGGTTGGCATAGCGATTAATTGAGGTATATTGTCCAAGAGAATTGTAAGCAAAATCAACTCTTTTATCACTGATATTATTACCCGATTGAGTTAATTTTGTCAGGCGATTTAAAGCGTCGTAAGTGTAGGAATTATTACCACCTGCAATATTATTAATCGTGTCAACAACTGAGAGAACATTGCCTACTTTATCGTAGGAATAATTAAGGACAACATTGGAAAAACCGGGAGTACCAGCATTATTTACAGACAATAAACGATCTCTATTGTCATAATTAAATGCTAAGGAACTAAACTTATCATTAACCGTAGTTTGGTTACTAGCTTTATCGTAACTGTAATTAATGACCTGATCAGTTCCTACCCATGTTTCAGTAGTGAGGCGATCAATGTCATCATAATTATACTCAATACGGCGATTATTGCGGTCAGTTTTCGCAATCAAATTATTAACGGGATCATACTGATATTGAGTAGTTTTTCCTAATGGGTCGGTTTCACTAATGAGGCGATTTCTGGCATCATAAACAAAGGTAGTCTTATTATTTACAGGATCAGTCACAGAAACTAAATTATTACTCAGATCATAAGTAAATTTAGTAATGCCACTATCAGGATCAATTGTCTCAATCAAACGATTCCGAGCATCATATTTATTTTCAGTTTCATTCCCTAAAGGATCTACAACTGAAAGTAAATTACCCAAAGAATCATAACTATAGCTGGTCTTTTGGTTGAGTGTATCAATATTTTCAACTAACCGATTTAACTTATCGTAGGTATTCTGATTCACATTACCTACAGCATCAGTAGTTGAGATTAAATTACCATCAGCATCATAGCTATAGGTAGTAATCGGAGAAGTTAAAGGACCATTGCCATCGGGATCTGCTTCAATAGTTTTCACTAACTGATTTAGTGCATTATATTCAAAGGTAGTGCGATCGCCTTTTTCATTAATAATCGCTGTTTGATTACCTGCTAAATCATATTCAAATTGGCGTTTTACTTCCTCTGCTGTTCCCTTCGCGTAGATGATGGAAATTAAACGACCTTTTGCGTCATAATCACTATCAGTAATCCGTCCCAAGGGGTCAGTAATCAGGTCAACTAAGCCATTATTTGTGTAGGTAAATTGGGTAACAAGATCATCATTACCTCCTACAGCACCAACTACTTGAGTTAAAGATAAAAGATTACCGTTATTGGGGTCAATTTGATAAAGAGTTTGATGACCAAGTTCATCAGTCATGCTGGTGAGTTGGTTAAAAGTTGGATCGTAAGTATAGCGACGAGGTGTACGTTCAAAACCTATTATATTTTTAATTAAGTTTTGATTATCTGTCACATCATTTGTAGTCAGGAAAAAGTTGGTATCAAACATAACGGTTAGTTTGCCACCAAGAGCGTTAGGAAGATCATTGTCATCAAAGTAGAGTGTACTACCCCGATTTGCATTATCTACTGTCACAAATTGCCCTGTTCCTGGATTTGTCACACCCCCAGTTGCTACCCCTCCATAGGTGACATTGCCATCAGAAATCAGATTAGGACTATTAAAGGGTGATAAAACTTTTTGTACAAAAGCAGGTTCAACAAAATTCAGTGAACCACCACCAGCTAATTGAATCAGGTTTAAAATAGAATTATTGCGAGTAGCAAAATTGTTATTTTCACCTACTAATAATAAATCCCCTCCTCCCCGTAAGAATCCTAAATAAAGTGCTTGATCTGCTTCGCTTAGTGGATATGCATTGTCAACTCTATTATCTATAACTTGAGTGAATCCAGTTAAGGTATTGGGTGCTGTATTAACAATTGTAGTTGCAATGCCAGCTTCTTCAAGTAATCCTTTTATAAAAGGTGTTCCATCAGTATTTAGACCATTACTGATAATTAAAGCATTTCCACTAGGAGAAATAAATGCGAGCGAATCTTGAATACTCAAAACATTGCCATTATCATCATAGGTAAATGAAGTAACATTACCTCTCGCATCTGTTTGTTGAGTAACCAGATTATCTTCATTCCGTTGCACAGCAGGTAATAAACCAACTTCATCAGAAGATGATACTATTTGCCCAGCTTGATCAAGATTATTGACTATTTTCTTACCATTAGCATCTGTATAGGTAGAAGCAGCATTTCCCAACTGGAAAGCAAGAGGCGCATTTACAGGATCAATAGTTTTATTTGGTGCATATAAACCTTGCACTTGTACAGGATCAAAATCTAATTGTGAACCATCTTTACGAATAGCTTTATCTGCTCTTCCTGCAAAGTCATAGAATGTCTGTTCTTTATTTCCTCGCTTATCAACTTCAGAAATCATCAGATGATCTGCGTTATATTCCCAAGTCCGACTTGTACCATCAGGATCGGTAATTTTGATTAAATTACCATTAGTATCGTAGGTTAATTTAGTGCTACGACCAGCCGGATCTTTTATTTCTATAATTCTATTATTGCTGTAGGTAAAAGTAGTTTCTAAACCTACCGGATCAACCATTTTCATTAACCGGCGATTTTCATAGACATACTGAGTTTCATTACCAACGCGATCGCGCATTTTCGTTAACAGATTTTCCCCATTGAAACTATAAACGGTTTTATCTGTCATCGTGCGGCGGAAAGTACCATCACCTAAACGTTCTAAGGTGGAAAAATCGCCTACCGGTGATTTATAGCTATTATCTGCTTTCTTTTCAAACAATAACTCGCTACCATCACCATCAATAATAATGACCGACTGATCAGCATTAACAACAATTTCCTGTAAACCAGCTAATCCCCAACCACTACCAAAAGCACTATTTACAGTATTAATATGTAGGAATTTACCCTTACTGGTAGAAGTAGAACCATTCAACTGATTATTATTTAATCGCATTAATCCAGTGGTTAAATCATAATCATAACGACCTGAATCTAAAGTTCTCAAATCTGCCTGTAGTGCAGCATCAATCTTCCCACCACCATTAGGAATTGACCAGAAATTTTCCCCGCCATTTAAGCCAAATTGACCACCAGCAAAACCGGGGACTTCTAACTTAAAATCACCCCGTTTAATTGTTAACTCAGCCATCAATCTCAAATTAGAATCATTCGGCACATTGTTATAACCAAAATGCAAAATTGGTCTAGCATCTGCTCGTTCTGAATCATAACGTAAACTGATACCGCGATTAATTCCTAAAGATTGATAAGGTACTAAATCATGGGTTTCTATCACCGCACCTGAATGTAATTCTACTTCTGAAGTTCCTGGTACTTTTGCCTTACATTCATCACAACCATCATCTGGGTTGCGGTCATCAGCATCAGGATCATTAGGAGTTGGTGGGGGTGGTGCGAAGAAATGCCAACTACTATTGCGAATACCACCATCAATAGTTTCAATTACAGTCCCATCGTTACTAACCCGACCCGTACCAACATCATCAAAATCTCCTGTTACAGGATTAATAGACCATAAATCCATTTCCGTTCCCGGTGCATATCCAGCCAGGTTTGGTAAACTCAAAGGTGCAGGATTAGTAAATACCATTTCCCCTGGTTGAATAGTCACCACTAAATCAGGACGCAGATTTTCTGGTAATGCTGCCGGAGTAAGTTCTGTGGGAACTGTGGTAATACTTAACTGTCCTGTATAGGGTTGATTTTCTTGGTTAAATAAACTATTAGCAAAAACAGTTACAGCAGAACCTGGTATAGCTGCGCTGGTAACAACTTGGTCAATATTAGGATCAATTGTTTGAGCATTCTCAATATCAATTGGTGGTAAATAAATGGGACGATCAATAACATTTTTCACATTTGCATAAACATCATGTCCCAATAATAAATGCAATGGTTCGGCAATAGATGGATAAACAACATTGTTGACTTGTTGGCCAGGTTCAATTATTAATGCTTTACCTTGTGGAGGTACTGTTAAAATAAATGAACCATCTGCATTAGTCGTAGTAGATATATCACCAATTTTAACTTTAACTCCTGCTAAGGCTTTTTGATCAGTATTTTGAATTACACCGCTAATTCTGGTTGTTGTTTCTGTATCAGCAACGACAGCTAAATTAAACTTCTTAGTTGTAATTTCTGTCCCATCTCTAGCGACTAAGGTAAAATCATAACTGCCAATTTGTGCGGGGGAAGGTTTAAAAATTAATGTTCCATCGCTGTCTAAATTGCCTGTAGGTAGGTTTTGTTCACTTTCAAGGGCAAAATTGGCATTTTTCCCGAAAATCTCTTTAGATTCCAGTTTTAACTGCTGTCCTGGCATTACAGTTAACTTAGGTGCTAACAAATTATCCAGAACATAATTACCCACACTTCTACCAGTTGCTAACCCTTCCAAATTAGCCGAATTAAAATGAATACCTCCATAAATACGACTAATTCCCGCTTCATTAGCTGCATTTGTAAAGTTACTGAAGGTACGATAAATTCCAGGAGTTCCTAAAGAATTAGTGGTAAAACTAACATTATTACCTAACAATCCTGTTAAGATAGTTTCTGCCGCACCACTAAATGTACTATGTCCAGAAATATATTCTGGGAAAGGAGGAGTAGTTAATAAAGGTGTCCAAGTAGCATCGGCAATAGTATTAGCATTACCATCACTATCTGCATTTTGAATAGCGGTAATTGGTCGCCAGAAATCATAATGATATTTCGCATCCCAAGCTGCAATACTCGCATCAGCTAGGGAAATATCTAATAATGCAAACAAACGGGCATTTTCTATTAATGAATTACCCTTTTCTGCGGCAACATTTTGGGCGATTTGATTCCAATGTCCAGGGGGTGTAAATGTACCTGCACCATCAGCCCAGAATTTAGCAATTTCTGTTTGATCTGCTGTTCTAGTGGTACTATTATTCTTTCCTAAATCTTTGACTTGATTAAATTCTATTGTGTAATCAGCACTGTTTAAAGCTGGTACACCATCAGGACGGAATTGATCACCACTGGTTAAAGCAAATGGTGTCACTTGTCCCCATTGGGGTAATAAAGCAGGGGCAAAACCTGGGGCGGTTGGTTGCCATTGTCCGGGGTTAGTTCCTGGTGTATAAGTAATAGTATTACTAGAACCATCTGCACTTCTGAAAGTTAAAATAGCATCAGCTACAGTACGTCCAAATGTCACGCCATTATCTTCTGCTGTACCATCGGTAATTTCTGCTAAGGAAGCGGTTAAAGCATTATCAAAATAGGATTTTTGTCCAGGGTAAAGATTAATTAAAACCTGATGTGCCGCGCTTGCTGCTGCGGCTTCTGCTGATACAATTGTTGGTGCTGTACCTGTGAAGTGATAGTTTTTGTAAGTTCCAGTAATTGTGTTTATAGCATCAAAAACCGCAGTTTGGGTGATGGCCATATTCCGAGAAGCTACTGGTGGTGTTGTCTTATCTTCATAAATGGCATTTAACAGAACTGCATTCCAATCTAATACTACATCGCTGTTATCTTGCTCAACTCGTTTGATAATTGTGGTAAATGTGCTAGTATTTCCGGCAATATCTTTAGCATTAACAGTGAAGGAATTATCACCTAATATGAGAGGTACATCAGTAAATGTAAATTTACCCGCATTATCAGCAATAATTGATGTTCCTATTCCTTGTAATGTGACAGTGGCGTTTGCTTCTGTTTTTCCTATGATTTTAACACTCGTAAATGTTGTTTTGGAGTCACCAATAGGAGCAGAATCAAATAAGGTATCTAACATGACACCAGGTGTTTCTGGTGCTGTAGTATCTAAGGTAAAGTCTAATTTCACTTCATTAGAAACATTACCAAACTTATCTTCTGCTTTGAGAGTTATTTGATAATTTCCATCTGGTAATTGTCCCCCATTAATTACTGTGAGTGTATCTTTATCTAATGTGAAAATACCATTTTGCAATTTAGATAAAACATCTACAAAGTTACCAGAATTTAAC
>JBJUHT010000222.1:0-14755 GCA_046070105.1 Dolichospermum sp. | reverse complement strand
GCTGGGGTCAACCTGAACTTTACCAGTATAAACCTCACCTTCCTGTATCAGTTGCACATTGGCAGTATAACCAGGAAAATTCTCATTCCAAGTGTAACGACTTTCATAAGCAGTTTGAAATAGAGTCTCTGCTGTTAACTGAATTGCCATATCACCACTTTGACTGCACTTTTCTAATAGTTTAATTCAAAGTTGATAATTCCTATACAAAATATATATCTGTATATTTGTTTTTTAAGTAGCACGTAATTGTTTTTACTTGCTTGCAGAAAAAATGCCCTTGAGTAATAGGATATAGCACAAATTAGAATCATGTCAATCAAGGTTTCCAGACATCTTCTTGTATTACAACGAATATTGCTAATCTGCGTAAGTATATAGATATCATTTTTAGAATTAATTTAGACTTTAAAAACATTAGACATCTGGTGAAAATTACATAAGCGTTTCCTGGAAGCCTTGTAGAGACGCATAGAACGTCTCTACATTCTTTTCTGGAGATGTATATTCTCTTAAATTCTGTACATCCTAATTCTGAAAAAATAATAACGCTACAACTATTTTAATAAATTCATAGCTCTTTCATAATCAGCAGTTTTATTCTGAGCTTTGAATAATTGCGCTGCTTTTTGTAAGTCCTCTATAGCTCCTTGCTTATCTCCTAAGGCAGATTTAGCAAGTCCCCGGTTGCCGTATGCTTGAGCATAGTTAGGATTAATCTGAATAGCTTGGTTGTAATCTGCTATAGCAGCTCTCTTATCTCCTAAAGCAGATTGAATAATTCCCAAGTTATAGTAGGCATCAGCATAGTTAGGATTAATCTGAATAGCTTGGTTGTAATCTGCTATAGCAGCTTTCTTATCTCCTAATTCAGATTTAATATTTCCTCGATTGTTGTAGGCGTTAGCATCATTAGGATTAATTTTAATAACTTGGTTGTAATCTGCCATAGCACCCTGTTTATCTCCTAAATCATATTTAACATTTCCCCGGTTGATGTAGGCGTTAGCATTATTAGGATTAATCTTAATAACTTGGTTATAATCTGCTATAGCACCTTGTTTATCTCCTAATTCGTATTTAACATTTCCCCGGTCGCCGTAGGCTTCGGTAAAGTTAGGATTAATCTGAATAGCTTGGTTGTAATCTGCTATAGCACCCTGTTTATCTCCTAAATCAGATTTAACATTTCCTCTGTTGTTGTAAGCTAGGGCAAAGTTAGGATTAATCTGAATAGCTTGGTTGTAATCTGCTATAGCACCTTGCTTATCTCCTAATTCATATTTAGTAAATCCCCGATTAATGTAGGCGTTAGCATCATTAGGATTAATCTGAATAGCTTGGTTATAATTTGCTATAGCACCTTGCTTATCTCCTAAGTCATAATTTATTTGTTTTGCTGTTGGTGTTTCTCCGGTAGCCTTCGCAGCATTAATACCACCTATTAAAGATAGGGCGGAGATGGCAGATGTAGCAAATCTCACAAGTTTATTACACTTAATCTTACCCACAGAAAATAGCAAGCTTTTCATATATGCGTACCTCATTGGAGAAATAACTATCCAATTTGTGACTTCACGAGAGGGAAATGATTTTTCTGAAACTTAATGTAATTTTTTATAAACTGCTAATTTCAGGTTTATCAAAATACAGCACTTACTGAGAAGTACATATATAGCATAACGGCTAAGATACCTGCAATACAAGAGTTTCATCATTCAATTTTGTATCTCATCATAGTGGTAAATACTATAATAACAAATACACAAAAATCATCTCAGGGGTTGGAAATACTGGACTATGAGTTTATGCTTAGTTCGCTACCTTATGATGACTATATTTGCTGTTTTATTTGCAAAATTTTGAAAATTTTACTCATTTTTCTAGCAGCAGAAATAGATCAACCAGTTGATCTATTTTATGGGTAAATTACAGCAGTTTTCGGCGATTTAAACCAGACTTTGATTACCTTCTTCCTTTACGCGAAACAAAAACCGTGGTTCATTTACCAGCAAATTTGCTATAAAATACCAATAAAACAAGGGTGAACAAAATTGCCCACCCTGAAAATCCAGCATTTGTAATTAAATTTACACCAAACCATTTTTTCAGCAAGCCCTAATTACATATCTAATCTATAATTCTCCTGTTCACGTTCGACAAAATATTGAATGCGGGAACGATAATCTCTAAGAGTTTCATCAACCCAATCCCGATCGCTGCTGTTAACATAGAGATGAACTAAAGGCTCACTGGCATCTGGTAAAATCAAAAGCCAATTGTCATCATAGGGTTGACGAATTTTCACACCGTCAATTAATTCCAAATTTTGAGCGGGGTGGGTTTCGACCAAATAACGCATTAACGCCCCTTTAGCAGTCCAGGGACAGCGAACGGTGTAATTTCTATTAATCACACGGGGTAATTCCGAACGTACGGTTGCCAGCGATCGCTCTTGAATGGTTAACATTTCAATCAGCTTGGCTATACAGAACATGGAATCAAACCCTGGATGTAATTGGGGGAAAATAAACCCAGTTTCCCCACTACCACCTAAAACCACATGAGAATTTTTTTGACAAGCTTCCATTAAAGCCGTCGGATTCGCTTTAGTTCTAATTACATTACCATCATGACGATGGGCAACTAATTCCACCGCACTAGAAGCATGAACGGGAACAACGACGGAACTTCTAGGGTTAGCAGTTAACATCATATCAACCATCAAAGCGGTTAACATTTCACCGCGAATGGGAAAACCTGATTCATCAACTAAAATTAGTTGTTCCCCATTAGCTGATACTTGTACCCCAAAGTTGGCGTTTACAGCCTCGACAACGTGGCCTAATTGAGTTAATAGTAATTCTCGGTCAGCGTTAGAAATGGCCGTTTTATTCAAACTAGCATTTAATACCACCGCATCAGCCCCAAATTTATCTAGCATTTGCGGTAAAATTGCCCCAGACACGGCGTAAACATAGTCAATGACCACTTTTGCCCGACTATTACGCAGAGTGTCCACATTCAATAATTTCTCAAAGGCCTTGCAGTAGCGATCCATCAATTGGCTAGAATATATCACATCACCAATTTCATGACTTTGGGAACGACGCATATCTTCCTTAAAATAGGCCCCCTCAATTTTCTTTTCTTGGGCTTTAGAGATATTAATGCCCTTAAAATCCATAAATTCAATTAAGATATAATCACGGCGTTCTGGGTGTACTCGCACATGAATACCCCCGGCTACGGACATTGTGGGGATCACCGTCCGGGCAATGGGAATAGCTGTAGTATCGAGGTTTTGCACATCTACACCTACAGACATTAAACCAGCAATTAAAGAGCGTGTCACCATGCGGGAAACATTGCGTTGGTCACGGGAAACAGTGACTAGTGAACCCGGTTTTAAGGTTGAACCATAGGCAGCACCCAATTTGACCGCAAATTCTGGGGTAATATCAATATTGGCTAGTCCCTGTACTCCCCGCTGTCCAAATAAGTTCCGTTGGGCGGTATTTCCCCAAATCAGATTAATATTGAGAATAGCGCCGGACTCAATTTTTTTACTCGGCCAAACTCGCACGCCAGGACTAATTTGCGCTTCTTCTCCCACGGTAGATAATGAACCCACCACGGCTGCTTCTAAAACGTGAGCGCGTCTGTCCACACGAGCACCACGAGCAATTACGGAAGCTGATATATGCGCTTCATCGCCAATAATTGTTCCATTACAAATAATTGGTCTTTTTAGATGAGCATCAGTACCAATTGTGACATTATCACCAATTACTGTTCCATTTTCAATTTGAACTCTTGCACCAATTCGACAATTATTACCAATTACCGCTGGAGTCTCAATTTTGGCTGTAGGATCAATATAAGTATTGTGTCCTACCCATAAACCAGGGGAAATTTCTGGATAAGCGACCCTGAGTACAACTTTCCTTTCTAGGGCATCATACTGAGCTTGCCGATAGGCATCTATATTACCTACATCACACCAATATCCCTCAGACACATAACCGTAAATTGGCTCATTTTTAGCTAATAGTAAGGGAAATAAATCTTTAGAAAAGTCACATTCAGTATTTTCTGGTAAATAATCTAAAACTTCTGGTTCTAAAATATATGTTCCAGTATTAACAGTATCAGAAAATATCTCACTGCTAGAGGGTTTTTCTAAAAATCGGTTAATGCGCCCTTGAGTATCTGTAATTACTACACCAAATTCAAGGGGGTTAGGCACACGGGTTAATATTAAAGTCGCTTTTGATTGTTTTTGTTGATGAAATTCTATGGCCGCAGTCAAATCAAAATCTGTGATACTATCACCACTAATGACCAAAAAGGTTTCATCCAAAAGTTCAGCAACATTTTTGACACAACCTGCTGTCCCTAAAGGCTGGTCTTCTTCAATAGCATAGGTCATTTGCACACCAAAATCACTACCATCTTGGAAGTATTCACGTAAAATATCTGGTAAATAATGTAATGTAGCAATTACTTCATAGATCTGATGTTTTTGAAGAAGATTGATGATATGTTCAGCAATGGGACGATTTAAAATCGGCACCATGGGTTTAGGTAAATCGCAAGTCAAGGGACGCAACCGTGTTCCTGACCCACCAGCCATTAATACTGCACGCATAAGTCCTCCTACTTTATTTTTCTTCCTTTAGTCTCATACAGATATTGGAATTTAAGGAACTTCCCCAAGAAACATTTGCCTATTTTTCATAAGGGGTAACTTACAATGTAAAATATGACAGTTGTATTAGATGCTGTAAATGTGATTGAGCGTTATACTTTGCCCGAAATGGGCAATCTGTGGAGTGAAACCTATAAACTGAAAACCTGGCTAGATGTAGAAATCGCGGTATGTGAAGCACAGGCAGAACTAGGTTATATTCCCGCAGCAGCAGTGGAGGAAATTAAGGCTAAGGCCAATTTTGACCCCAAACGGGTGCTAGAAATTGAAGCGGAAGTTCGTCATGATGTGATTGCCTTCTTGACAAATGTTAATGAATATGTAGGTGATGCTGGTCGGTATATTCATTTAGGTCTAACGAGTTCGGATGTATTAGATACAGCTTTGGCTTTACAATTAGTGGCTAGTCTGGACTTGTTGTTAAAACGCTTAGAAGACTTAATTGCAGCAATTCGCAAAAAAGCTACCACCCATCGGTATACGGTGATGATTGGGCGATCGCATGGTATCCACGCTGAACCAATTACCTTTGGTTTTAAGTTAGCTGGTTGGTTAGCAGAAGTATTACGACACCAGGAACGGCTGCAAATTCTTAAAAAAACCATCGCAGTCGGGAAAATATCCGGCGCGGTGGGAACTTATGCTAATATAGAACCGCGTGTGGAAGCGATCGCTTGTGAAAAACTCGGACTGAAACCAGATACTGCTTCTACACAAGTAATTTCCCGTGATCTTCATGCTGACTTTGTGCAACAATTAGCACTACTCGCTGCCTCTATAGAACGGTTTGCTGTAGAAATTCGTAACCTGCAAAAAACAGACGTTTTAGAGGTTGAGGAATTTTTCGCCAAGGGACAAAAGGGTTCTAGCGCTATGCCTCATAAGCGTAATCCTATCCGTTCTGAACGGTTAACAGGCATGGCACGACTGGTCAGGAGTTATGCCGGTGCAGCCTTAGAAAACGTCGCTTTATGGCATGAACGGGATATTTCCCACAGTTCTGTAGAACGGGTAATTTTACCAGATGCTTGCATTTTAACCCATTTCATGCTCCACGAAATCACTAATCTGGTGAATAACCTCCTGGTTTATCCTGAAAACATGGCACGGAATCTCAACTGTTATGGTGGAGTAGTATTTAGTCAAAGAGTATTATTAACTTTAATTGACAAAGGACTGAACCGCGAAGAAGCATACTCCATAGTTCAGGAAAGCGCCCACACCGCTTGGAACAAACCCCAAGGAGACTTCCGTGATTTAATCAGTAAAGATCCGCGCGTCACTGAAAACTTGTCACCTGCGGAAATAGAGGCCTGTTTTGATCCACAACATCATCTCCAACATTTAGAACAAGTTTATCAACGACTGGGTATTTAGAATTGATTATAGATAGGGGTGAAAATTAAAATTAAATGTGCGTTTCCTAAAACCCTGGTAGAGAAGTCCCATGGAACTTCTCTACAATCTTTTTTTGAAGATGTTTAATGTAACAATCCGATCACGTGCAGTAAGCCCTTACCTGTAACTAATTCGATCATCAACCCAATAAATCCTAACATGGCGATGCGACCATTCCAAACTTCGGCACTGGTAGTTATTCCCCATTCCCAACGTTCTTGAGGATACATTCTCACCCTTTTTTTCATTTGGGTAACTTGAGAGAGTTTTAAGTTGGGTTGTTTCAGGGCATTAATAATCAAATCAGATAAAGCTTGAATAAACACCGGATTGGTATTGGGTGCTGAAACCCGTCCAAAGTTGTGTATTCCTGCTTCTTCAGCTATTTCTCGGTATTCAATGTCAATTTCTTGTAGTGTTTCAATATGTTCGGAGACAAAACTAATGGGGACAACTACGATATCTTTCACGCCTTTTGCCCCTAGTTCCTTGAGTGCATCTTCTGTATAAGGTTGTAGCCATTCTACAGGACCAACACGACTTTGATAAGCTAGAGTGTGAGGATTAGGACGGTTGAGGGTTTGCATAATTAAGTAAGTGCATTCCTCAATTTCTTGCTGGTAGGGATCACCTGCTTCCGTTACGTAACTTTTAGGGACACCATGGGCGCTAAAGAATATATGCACATGATCAGGATCAGAAAACTTCTCCAGTTCCCCAATGATCAGTTCTGACATAGCTTGCAAATAACCTGATGATTTGTACCAAGAAGGAATCACCGTATATTCAAGACCTTGGAGTTTGGGGTTTTCCTGCCATAATTGTTCTAATAACCGAAAACTAGAACCGCTAGTGCTGATAGAAAATTGCGGGTAAAGGGGGAGAATTACCAACTTATCAATGTTATCCTGGGTAAGTTGGGCAATAGCTTCTTCCGTATAAGGATGCCAATAACGCATTCCTACATAGATATTAGCTTCCTGTCCTAATTTACCTAACTGACATTTAATAGCCTCTCCCTGTTCTTCTGTAATGCGTCGCAATGGAGAACCGCCACCAATTTGTTGATAATTTTCTTGAGATGTTTTCTGTCTACGGGTAGCAATAAACCAAGCTAGGGGTTTTTGCATCCAGCGAAACGGTAAACGGATAATTTCTGGATCTGAAAACAAGTTATACAAAAACGGTCCAACATCTTCGAGTTTATCTGGACCTCCGAGATTAAGTAATAATACCCCTATACGACCCATAGCAATTACTTTCCCCCAATCTTGACAGATTTTTACTAAAGTTGTTAACAATATATCTTTAATTAAATATAAAGCTTTATCGGCAGGAAAAATACAATGGCGACAATTTTTCGAGATTTGAGTTACAGATACCAATGGTTATATGATAGCATCTCCCAGTTAGCGGCTGTGACTGTAGGGGGTGAAGCCCGGTTTCGTCGTCTAGCTTTAGAAAATTTACAATTAGAAGCAGATACCCAGATTTTAGATTTGTGTTGTGGTAGCGGTCATGTAACCAGATTTTTGGTAGAGTTTTCCAATCATGTCACCGGTTTAGATGCTTCTCCATTATCTATACAGCGATCGCAGAAAAATGTACCAAAGGCTACATATATCCAAGCTTTTGCGGAAGATATGCCTTTTGCAGATAATTTATTTGATGTAGTACATACTAGCGCGGCTTTACACGAAATGCACCCAGAACAACTGCGAAAAATCATTACGGAGGTTTATCGAGTGTTAAAACCGGGGGGAGTTTTTACTTTGATAGATTTTCACCCCCCAACAAATCCCCTATTTTGGCCGGGGTTAGCGGTATTTTTCTGGTTATTTGAAACGGAGACAGCTTGGGAATTGTTGAGAACAGATTTACCGGGTTTGTTAACAGATTATGGTTTTGATGTCGGTCAACCTAGTTTATATGCTGGTGGGAGTTTGCAGGTAATTCAGGGTCAGAAGATGGTTGAGAATAGTCAAGATTTTCAAGAGAAGTAATGGTCAGAATCAGGATATCTAGAATTAGAGGATTAACAGGATGTTTTTTGATGAAATATAGGTTTTTGTGAATGATAGAAAATATATTTTTCTCTGAATCATAATTTATAATCATTAAATATTCACAGAAAATCTCCAAGAAAGCCAGGGAATTACAACCTTTTCCGCTCTGATGAGGTACAGATATTAATAATAAAACTCTTGTGGTGCGGGCATCTTGCCCGCACAATACGAACCACTCCAGGCACAGAGGACACAGAGGTGAAGAGAAAGGAGACTGTTAGATTTTATTTAGCAATGTTATTTTTATAATTATTTGCTTTTCATCCCTTTACTAAAAATCCGATAGTACAACCAGGTGCTAAATTCTTTGAGGGGAAATAGTATATAGGTCAAGGGGTTGACTGTGACGATAATATTTCTAAAATCTCGTTTGGCGAAAAATAAAATTCCCTTTGCTACTTGGGACGCTGACATGATACCATAGGGGTTTAATTGACTTTTGAATGGTCCGCAAATTAATTTGCGAATTACACAATTTTGATCTAATCTTTTGAGGGTGACAATATCCCCTAATGCTCTTTTACTCAGTTCATACAAAGGGCTGAAGGCTGGGGAAACTTCTGCTTCTGATGTATTTACCCAAATTTCTTTGGTGGCTTTGTCTTGGGGTCCTCTGACGGTTGCAGAAAAAATATCTATCAATTCTAAGGCAGAAAATGTGTTAATTTGATAGGAGTTATAAATGGCAGTAGAATCTCTATTTCCATAGACATTTACGCCATGATTGATAATGAGAATATCAACTTTTTCTAAACTTTCTTGTAGTTGTGCTTCATTACCCAATTCCCATTTGATAACTTTAACGCGCGGTTGAATTGTAATTTTTTCCGGGTTGGTTGTTAATGCCACAATTTTGGCATTATGCTTTAATAATTCTCCTACTAGTGCTTGTCCTAATGCACCAGAAGCACCTGTTAAAGCTACGGTTTTCCCTTTGAGAGAAAGCCCTGTTCCCATAATTTTATCTACTAGGGGAAAAACACCACTATAGTAAGCATTAACATCATCAAAATGATGTCGCCAATGATAGCTTCTATTTACCCACCAAACGGAGGGAATTGCGTCTAATGGTCCGGGTAAATGATTGTAGTCTGTATCTATTGTTCCTTGAAAATATCGCAGGGATGCACCGTATAAAAAAGTAACAGCATAAGCGACTCCTAACCATAACCCCCATTGATGGGCTACTAAGGCAATTATTGTTAAGATGATTACTAGTATCACCGATTCGACGATATCGTGATACAATTGGGAGTCTACGTAGGCTTGTTGGGAAATTAAAGTTAAATCCCGTTTATATACAGCATGATGTTTATTATGCCATTTCGCTAACCATGTGACTTGATGACACAAAGCATGATAAGCATCTCTGACAATTTCCGCGAGTAGGAGGGAGGAAAATCCCCAGGTTGTGAACTGGATAGAGTTGTTGATTAAAGCTGAATCAATAGTGAAAATTTCGGACAAAATCATCATTTTTCTAGTAGTAGCACTTTTTCTAATATTGTGTATTTTTTCTAATCTATTCTAGCAGAATCAATGCTTCTAGCGATCGCTAATTTGCTCAATTAATCGCTGTTCTAGTAAATCCAATAATCCATCTACATCTTTTCCTATTTCATGAAAACAGGCTTCAGATGATGATTTGGGTGCGAATTGGATTAGTTTAATTTCTCCTTTACCAATTCCAATCATGACTACTTCTGTTTCGGGTTTATTATTATCAATAATTCCCAAAATTTCTTGGAGACGATTTTCAACTCTATCATTCAACTTTTCTATTTCGGATTGGGGACAATAAACAAAACGGGGAGTGGGTTGGAAATCAATACCGATAGTTCCCTGACTATTGCCATTTTCTAACCACAACCCCCAAAAAAGTGCAGCTAGTTCTGGCTGATTGTTTTTGACAAATTTATCCAATTGTCTGCGCCATTTATTGTCTGCTGTTTCTGGTTGGGGAATACTAAACATGATCGTTAATTGGTAATTTTATTTTATGATAATTTTCTCTATTTTAACCCAGATTGCACCAGCCAGAGACTGGTGTAAATGCCATTTTTTTCTAACAGTTGTTCATGAGTTCCTGCTTCTACTAATTTACCATGTTCCATGACATAAATACAATCAGCATTGCGAATTGTCGAAAGACGATGAGCTATAGCTATAGTAGTTCTATTGACAGTAATTCGTTCTAGGGAACGTTGAATTGCGGCCTCAGTTTCATTGTCTACTGCTGAAGTAGCTTCATCTAAAATCAGAATTGGTGGATCTTTTAATACTGCGCGAGCGATCGCAATTCGTTGTCTTTGTCCTCCAGATAATTTTTGTCCTCGTTCCCCTACTATTGTCTCATAACCTTGGGGTAAATTCATAATAAAATCATCAGCTTCTGCTATTTTCGCGGCCATGATGATCTCTTCATTAGTAGCAGTGAAAGTACCATAGGCAATATTTTCTCCCACTGTACCATGAAATAGAAAGACATCTTGACTGACTAAACCAATAGCGCGGCGTAAATCTCGTAAATTTAACTGTTGTAAATCAATTCCATCCAGAGTGATTTTACCATTTTGTACTTCATAAAAACGCAGTAATAACTTAACTAAAGTGCTTTTACCTGAACCTGTTGAACCGACAATAGCAATTGTATTTCCTGCTGGAATTTCTAAAGATAAGTTTTTGATAATTGGGTTTCTATTCTGATAAGCAAAGCTGACATTTTTAAATTCTAAAGCTCCCCGAATCATATCTGTAGGTAAATCAATATTTCCTCCAGGAATTGTCATAGGAGTATCTAATAAATCCATGACTCGATTAGTAGAAGCCATAGCTCTTTGATATAAATCAAAAGTATCTCCTAATCTGGTTAATGGCCATAATAAAAGCTGCACTAAAAACACCAAAGAACTATAAGCACCGACAGCCAATCTTCCGGCTACTGTTTCCATACCGCCAAATAATAGCAATATTGTAAAAGCTATTAAAATGAACATCCGAATGATGGGAATATAAGCCGCAGATAATGCGATCGCTACTGCATTACTTTGACGATAAGCATTACTTTCTAATTCTACACGAGCAGATTCATAATCTTCGGAGGTAAAACTTTTAATAGTAGTAATTCCGCTCAAATTATTAGACAATCTACTATTTAATAAACCTACTTTTTCCCGAACATCAGCATAACGAGGGGCGAGAAATTTCTGAAAAACTATCGAACCACCGAGAATAAAAGGCATGGGTAAAATTGCCATCCCAGCCACATTAGGAGCTAAAATAAAAAATGCACCACCAACGATGATAATAGTTGTCGTGACTTGAATAATATCATTTGCACCCACATCTAAAAACCGCTCTAATTGGTTAATATCATCACTGAGGATAGACATTAAACCCCCCGTACTACGTTCTTCAAAATAAGCTAATTCTAATTCTTGCAGGTGTTTATATGCGGACAATCTTAAATTATGTTGAATATTCTGCCCCAAATTGCGCCATAATAATTTATAGGCATATTCAAACAACGATTCCAACACCCAAGTAATCACCGTCAACAAGGATAAAATCAGGAATTGCCCATAAATATCTTTGACACCTAACCCAGCAATGATAGAATTATCTTGCTTGACTACCACATCTACTGCCATACCAATTAATACAGGTGGTGCCAAATCAAAAAATTTATTCAGGATAGAAGCGCCAATGGCCAGCCGAATTTGTTTAGTATACTTATGTCCATACTTAAATAAACGCTGGAGAGGATGTACAGAATTTGTACGTCTTTGTGATAAGCGGGGAGATTTTAATGGTATATTCACATTAATTGCTAATTATTAATTGCTAATTACTTACAATTAATATTACCATATAATCAAGTTAATCAGTTATGAAAATTGAAATAATAGATACAGTTATCTTCCTTCAGAAATAAATTGGCATCTATCGTCATCGAACTTTGACGATTATTGTTAACTTCTAGGCAAACTCCAGTTTTAGCAATTATATTAGAAAAATATTATCGCCAAAATTATTCTCAAGCAAAACCAGAGCGTTAATCAACGGTATAATGACATTGCTGAGAAACCAGATGTGCTAATTTTATCGGCAATTATTAGCTTTTTTGGAGCGGAATATGTCATATCAATCTTGATTTTGTTCAAAAATGCTAGTAATGTGATCAAATCTCACTCCCAAAACCTAAACCAGACGTAAAACTAGACAAATCATATTATGTCTACTCCCAATTATCAGCAACTCTCATTGCCAGAAGCCAGGAAAATACTCAACAAATTCAACTGTCTGGATATCGCCCCCATTTTGAAACCGTCGGAGAAAATTCCCACCCGCGAGGCATTAATTTTTGTCACCAGTCTGACTGATTATCAAATTTTAGGTATTTGTGCTAATACAGCCGAAGAGGGAATTTTAGCCATGAAAACCTATTCTCGCGCTTTGGGTTATCAACCACCAACTGATTTACCGCAACCAGAAGGACCAGTTTACATCAAATTAAATGGCAAAAATGGCTTGTGTTATCTCGATTCTTATTCTGGTCATCATCGGGGAGTGCTAGTATCTTGTCAGTCCTATCAAGAGGGAGGAGTTAACGAAATGTATGGACATTTACCCCTCGATTTATTTGTCTAGAATTTCGTTTACAATCGTCTTTAAGGTGGGCAATGCCCACCTCATTCTTAATCACTAATTACCAGATAATATGAGCCTTGTTACATTACAGTCAGTTAAAAAAGATTTTGGAATTAAAGAACTCTTAAAAGATGCTAATTTTAGTCTTGATACTAATGACAAAGTTGGTTTGATTGGTACTAATGGTTCTGGTAAATCAACTTTATTAAAAATGATCGCCGGCTTAGAATCAATTGATAGCGGCCAAATTTTAGTTAATTCCGGTGCGAAAATTGTTTACCTACCCCAACAGCCAGATATAGACGAAAATCACACAGTTTTAGAACAGGTATTTGCTGACAGTGGTGAACAAATGCACCTAGTTAAAGAGTACGAAGAATTGTCTGATAAATTGGCACATTATCCCGATGATAGTCAATTAATGTCTCGTCTTTCCAGTGTCATGCAGCGCATGGATGCCACAGGTGCATGGGAAGTAGAAACCAACGCTAAAATCATTTTAACAAAACTAGGAATTGCTGATTTTGATGTGAAAGTTGGTACATTATCAGGGGGATATCGCAAGCGCATTGCTTTAGCCGCAGCCTTAATATCAGAACCTGATTTATTATTAATGGATGAACCGACAAACCATCTTGATGCTTTGTCTGTAGAATGGTTACAAAGTTATTTAAATCGCTATCGTGGCGCACTTTTATTAATTACTCATGATCGTTATTTTCTAGATAGAGTTACTAATAAAATTATCGAAATTGATCGCGGTGATATTTACACTTATACTGGTAATTATTCCTATTATCTAGAAAAAAAGGCCTTAGCTGAAGAGTCCGCTGTTAGCACTCAACGGAAACATCAAGGTATTTTACGACGAGAATTAGAATGGTTGAAAAAAGGACCAAAAGCTAGAAGTACAAAGCAAAAAGCCAGAATTGAACGCGCTCATGCTTTGCGAGATACTGAGTTTAAACAACTTAATGGTAAGGTTGATATTTCTACCATTGGTCGTCGCATTGGTAAGAAAGTTATTGACCTCAAAAATGTTAGTAAAGCCTATAATGGTAGAACCTTAATTAAGGATTTTACTTATGAATTTAGTCCAGAAGATAGAATTGGTATTATTGGTGAAAATGGTGCAGGAAAATCTACCTTAATGGATATTATTACCGCCAGAGTCAAACCAGATTCTGGTAGTGTAGAAATTGGTAGTACCATTCATATTGGTTATTTTAACCAACATTCAGAAGAATTGTTAACGGCTGTGAATGAAGATCAGCGAGTAATTGATTATATTAAAGAAGAAGGAGAATTTATTGAAATATCCGACGGAACTAAAATCACTGCTTCCCAAATGTTAGAGAGATTTTTGTTTCCGGGAAATCAACAATATGCACCCATTCATAAACTTTCTGGCGGAGAAAAACGTCGTTTATTCCTATTGCGTATTCTTATTAGTGCGCCCAATGTCTTGATTTTAGATGAACCGACTAATGATTTAGATGTCCAAACATTAGCAGTATTAGAAGATTATCTGGAAGATTTTAATGGTTGTGTAATTGTAGTTTCCCATGATCGTTACTTTTTAGATCGGACGGTAGATACAATTTTTGCTTTAGAAGCAGGGGGAAGTTTACGTCAATATCCAGGGAATTACTCCATTTATTTAGATTATAAAAAATCTGAGGAAGCTCAACCACAGGAAACACCAAAGGCTGTAATTGTGGAAAAGGTGACATCTCCAGTTATAGAGACCAAAAAACGCCGCAGGTTATCTAATTGGGAAAGACGGGAATTTGCAGAATTAGAAGGAAAAATTGCCAAATTAGAAGCTGAGAAAACAGCATTAGAAAAGAAATTAGCAACTATGGCGGGGAATTATAGCGAAGTGCAAAAACTTTATGAACAGGTGGAAACCCTCAAGAAAAATATTGAT
>JBJUHT010000221.1:0-43042 GCA_046070105.1 Dolichospermum sp. | reverse complement strand
CTCCAAATCAAAGATCAAAACGGTAACATTGTCAACGATAAATTTGGCATTACCGCCCCCATCCTCAGCAATATCACCGCCGTTGATGGAACAGGAATCTTAACCGGAGATAACCCCAACACTCCCCAAAAAGAAGGAATTGGTAGCGCCAAATGGACATTTATTCCCACCAATTTAGCCGCGCCAGAAATTCCCACCCAATACAACATTGGTGGAACCCTTTCCTACCTGGAAAGCGGCAAAACTATCACCGTCCCCCTCCTTTCCAGTCCCGTAACCGTCTATCCCCAAGCCGAACTTTACCTCGACTACTTCCATCAACGAGATGTCTTCGCCGATGACCCCTTCACCGATGACATTGTAGAAACATCCGTCCCCTACTCCCTCGCTGTCCTCATCAGAAATGAAGGAAAAGGTGACGCAAAAAACCTGAGAATCACCTCGGGACAACCGAAAATTGTCGAAAACGAAAAAGGCCTATTAATAGACTTTCAAATCATCGGTTCCGAAGTCAATGGACAAGGTGTTATCCCCTCCCTAACCGTCAACTTCGGCGACATCAAAGCCGGAAAAACCGCCGTCGCTGACTGGTTACTCAAATCCAGCTTACAAGGGAAATTCATCGATTATAAAGCCACCTTTGAACACATCAACAGCCTTGGTAAAGCCGAACTTTCCCTCATCAAAGAAGTCAAAATTCACGAACTAATTCATACAGTCCAAGTCAACCATTCCAACCCCGACAACTTACCCGACTTCCTCGTCAACGAAACCTTTGACGCACAATTCACCCCCGACATCATCTACTTTAGCAGTGGTGGAACCGCACCCGTCAAAGCCGTTAAAAATGCCACTATTGACGCACCCCCAACCCTCAGCGATTTAACCGTTCAAATTAGCGCCGCCGTCGAAAACGGCTGGAATTACTTCCGCTTAGATGAACCCGGTAACAGTCAATACGACATCGTTAAAATCCTGCGGTCTGACGGTACAGAAATTGGCTTAGATAACTTCTGGACAACCGACCGAACTTTCCCGGCGACAGGTCGTCCAATTTATGAAAATATCTTACATTTTCTTGACAATAACGCCACCGGAGGAACGAAAACCTACACGGTTGTTTATACTCCTGGTGGACCCACCATTACTGATATTATTGATGTCAGTCCAGACCCACGCGCCACAGCAGTTAACGCCATTACCGTTGACTTTTCCGAAGCCATACAAGCCAGCAGTTTCGACTACAATGACATAAGCTTAACCCTAAACAATGGCACAAACTTAATCAACTCCACCGTCACCATTGTTTCCCTCTCCCCCACCCGTTATCAAATCAGCGGATTAAACACCCTAACCAACAACGAGGGAGACTATCTACTCACCATCAACGCCACAGGAATCCAAGACACCAGTGGTAAATTTGGTAGCGGTTCACTAACAGAAACTTGGAAGAAAACCGCTGGCGGTAATGCAGACACCACCCCACCAGTAGTAACAGATATTGTCAATCTCTTAATCAACCCACGCAATCAACCGGTTCCCTCTTTAACCGTCACCTTCTCCGAAAAAATTGACCTCAGTACCTTCAATTGGCAAGATATCACCCTCACCCGTAATGGTGGCACAAATTTAATTAACAATACTGTCATAATCTCTGCTATTAATGACACAACATACCGGATTAATGGTTTATCAGGATTAACCGCTACCGATGGAACTTACACCCTCACCGTCAACGATAGCGGTATTCAAGATTTATCTGGTAACGCGGGAACAGGTACACAGTCAGAAACCTGGGTGATGGATACCACAGCACCTACAGCACCCAGTAATATTGTTGTTGCGGGAATATCCGCCAATAGTGCAGAGTTGCAATCATCTTCTCTACAAATCCTAACCACATCAGGACAAACCCGCATTAACACCACTACCCCAACTATTAGCGGAGAATTAGGTGAAACTAACTTAAAAGTCTTTTTCTACGATAAAAACACCAATCAACTTTTAAAACAAGCCACCGTTACAGAGACTCAATTTAGTAGTAGTGTGGAACTTCCCTCTCCTGGTGTAAGAGAATTAGAAATCAGGGTACAAGATGCCGCAGGAAATACCACAAATACCAGTTTAAGCCTATTTGCAGATGTTGCCCCACCGGTAATTAGTCAATTCCTGAATGTTCCCACCTCAACCCCTAACCCAGTCAATACTATAGATGTTCAATTCTCTGAACAAATTAACCTCAATACCTTCGATAAGAGTGATATTACCCTCAGCCGTGACGGTGTGAACCTAACCTTACCTAATACCGTCACTGTTACTTATCTTTCCGATACAACCTATCGTATTAACGGGTTAGATAGTTTAACTAACACTCCTGGTGTTTACAGCTTAAAAGTTGATGCTACTACCATCCAAGATAATGCGGGTAATAGTGGTGATGCAGCCAAAACCGCAACATTTTCCATTACTGCACCGCCAACCCCTGGTATTACTTTAATTCAAAGTGGTGGTAGCACCGCCGTTACCGAAGGGGGTAATACTGATAGTTATACCCTTGTTCTCAAAACTCAACCGACTGCTGATGTGACTGTTACCCTAAACGGTGGTAATCAAATTACCATTGATAAAACTACCATCACCTTCACCGCCGCTAACTGGAATATTCCCCAAACTGTTACTGTGACTGCCGTTGACGACACTATCCCAGAAGGCAACCATACCAGTACAATTAGCCATAGTGTTAGCAGTACAGATACTAATTACAACAATGCCACACTTCCTAATGTTGCGGTCAGCATTACTGATAATGATGCTGAAATTCGCGGCATGAAATGGCATGATATTGATGGTAATGGAGTAAAAGATGCTGGAGAAACTGGTTTAGCAGGTTGGACAATTTACCTCGATACCAACACCAATGGACAATTAGACAACGGCGAAATCTCCACTATTACTGACACAAACGGCAATTATCAATTTACTAATCTGCGTCCTGGGATTTATACTATCGCGGAAGTGCAGCAAACAGGATGGAAGCAAACCTTCCCCGGTGTTAATATTACTACTACTGCTGCTGAAATTCCTCTTTATACCCCAACTTTAGACATTATTTCCCCTGCAAGTAACAACGAGGTTCAACTCAACTTTAATGCGGCTAATTATATAGTCAAGGAAGACGGCACAGCAGTTACAGAAATTTGGGTAACTCGCACAGGAAACGCCAGTAATACAGTTAGTGCCACACTTAGCTTCATTGATGGTACTGCCAAAGGATGTGGATGTGCGGCTAGTTCCGTCAATAATGATTTTAATAATATTCCGATTACTGTCACTTTCGCTGCAAATGAAACCAGCAAACTTGTTTATGTGCAGAATGCCCTGTTAGGTAATCCTAATGCAATTAAAATCCGTAATGATGAGAAAGTTGAGGGAGACGAATATTTTACAATTAAACTGACTAACCCCACAGGTGGCGCTACCATCGGTAATCAAAGCAGTGCTACCGTGACTATTGTTGATGACGATGCCCCTTCCAGTCCTACAGTAACGCCTCCTCTGGAAACTCCTAGCGTCACAATTTCCAGTTTGGTGGATAGTCAGGCAACTTCTTTAATTAACCTGGGTAATTTCTGGGCAGATAGCCGCTTTGCTAATATCAAAGGTAACGGTTTAACTACGGTCATCATTGATACGGGCATAGACTTAAATCATCCTGTCTTTGGGGCTGATGCTGATAATAACGGCATTGCTGATAAAATCGTTTATGAATACGATTTTGCCGATAATGATACAGATGCTAGTGATAAAAATAATCACGGTTCGCACATTGCTAGTATCTTTACCAGCGTTGCACCTGAATCTAATATTATTGCCCTGAAAGTCTTTAAAGATAACGGTGCTGGCAGTTTCTCCGATTTAGAAAAAGCCCTGCAATGGGTGGCATCTAATAGCAGCGCATATAATATCGCATCTGTCAACCTTTCCATTGGTGATAGTCAAAATTGGACAACGGCAACCTCTCGTTATGGTATTGGTGATGAATTAGCAGCGATCGCCTCTCAAAATATCATTATCAGCGCCGCCGCAGGTAACAGCTTTTATCAGTATGGTAGTAACCCCGGATTAGCTTACCCAGCCATAGATCCCAATGTCATTGCCGTTGGTGCGGTTTGGGCGGATAATTCTGGCACTCAGAAAAACTTTGTTGGTGGTGCAATTGATTACACCACAACTGCTGACCAAATCGCTAGTTTCTCTCAACGCGATCGCAACTTGTTAGATGTATTTGCTCCTGGTATCTTAATTACAGGCGCTAATGCCAATGGTGGTACTACCTCGATGGGAGGAACTAGCCAAGCAACGGCTTATTTTACAGGCGTGGCAACTCTCGCGCAAGAGATAGCAGAAGAAAAACTTGGTCGGAAACTGACAGTTAATGAGTTTCGTAATCTCCTAAGTACAAACAGTGTCATTATCAACGACGGTGATAACGAGAATGACAACGTGATCAACACAGGAGCAAATTATCCCCGTGTAGATTTATTGAAACTCGCAGAAAGTATTCTCAATCTCAGTGATGCAACTTCTAATCCCAATCCTGTTGATCCTGGTAACAACAATAACAATGGGGCAACTACCATACTCGACAATACCATTAACCTTGTTCATACCGTCAACTTGACAGCAGGTGAAGTTCGTACAGGAATTGATTTTGGCAACCAACAAATCATAGTTAATCATCCCCCTACGGTTACTAACCTTATCGCCGATCAAAATGCTAAGGTCAATTCTACCTTCACATTTACACTACCTAAAAATACCTTTTCCGACCCAGACGCAGTTAATCTCTATAAAAACCTCGTCATCTTTGGCGATAGTTTATCAGATACAGGTAACGCCTACCAAGCATCAGGTAATACCTTTCCACCACCACCTAATTATCAAGGTCGTCTTTCTAATGGCTTAATTTGGGTTGATTACCTGGCACAAAATTTACAATTTACAGACCAATCAATTGAAAACTTCGCCTTTTTGGGCGCAAATACAGGGGAAAGTAATACTTTTGGTTCAATAACCGTACCTGGATTACTTACACAAATTCAGCAATTTAAAACTTTAAATACTGCCACACCCGTGGGTAAAGATGGATTGTACGTAATCTGGGCTGGTGCTAATGATTTTCTGAATCTTGCCACCGATCCTACTCAAGCTGTAACTAATGCAGTTACTAATATTAGTAGTGCGATTACAACGTTAGCAGAATTAGGTGCTAAAGAAATTGTTGTTGGCAATTTAACAGATTTGGGTGCTACTCCTTTAAGTATTGCTAATAATAATGTAGATAATGCTAGATTAATTTCTATTGGCTTTAATGCAGCTTTAACCCAAGCTTTAACCAACTTAGAACCAGTCCTCAATGTTAATTTATCTTTAGTAGATATCTTTGGTTTGAGTGCAGCAGTTCAGGCTAATCCTGCTAGTTACAACTTTACTAATATTACCCAACCTCTAATTACAGCCACTAATCCAGTTGACCCAAATCAATACGCTTTCTGGGACGATTTTCATCCCACGACAAAACTTCATCAATTAGTCACGGGTACATTTGAAAATACCCTGCTCAATGATGGCGTAATTCCTGATTTGATTAAATATTCAGCTACTTTAGCTGATGGTAGTAATTTACCAGACTGGCTGAATTTTAACTCTACAACTCGAACCTTTACTGGTACTCCTAAAACAGCAAATATAGGTCAATTAAATGTCAAGGTAATTGCTACAGATAAGGACGGAGCGAATGTTAGTGATATCTTTACTCTCTATGTAGAAAACGTCAACAATGCACCTACTAACCTCACCCTTTCTAACAGCACCGTTGCGGAAAACAAGATTGTTGGTACAGTGGTTGGTAATCTTTCCACCACAGACCCAGATACAGGAAACACCTTTACCTATAGTTTAGTCACCAGAAACGGTGCAACAGATAATAGTTTATTTACCATTAGCGGAAATCAACTTAAAACCAACTCTGTCTTTGACTTTGAAACCAAAAACAGTTACAACATTAGAGTCAAAACCACAGACCAGGGTGGTTTAACCTATCAAAAACAATTGACTATAAATATCAGCGACCTAACAGACAATACAATCACTGGTACAGCAAATAGAAATAACATCACCACCACCAACGACAAAGATATCATTGATGCTGTTGCAGGAAATGACACAATTACCAGCGTCTTTACCAACCTACAGCAAAATGACAACATCAATGGTGGTCCTGGCACAGATACCCTGATTATTACCGGGGGAACAAGTGCTAATAGTCTGACAATTAATGCTAACAACACCACTAATCAAATTGGTAATATTACCGGAACAACTGTATTAGGATTTGAACGCTTTGATTTAAGTTACTTTACAGGTAAGGTCAATCTCACTGGTACTGATGGTAATGATTGGATTAAAGGTGGTTCTGGTACTGATAATTTATCTGGTGGTAAAGGTAACGATAGCCTGTATTTAGGTAGTGATACTGCTGTAGATAACGTTAATTACGTTCTTGGTGATGGTAGAGATACAGTTTACCAATTTGTGCGCGGTGCTGGTGGCGATAAACTGAACTTTACAGGTATTGCCAATTTTGATGTGATTACATCAGGTACTTCTACATTAGTGCGAGTTGGGGATGGTATTGGTGGTAATGCTGGTTTTGGTAATGGTCAATTATTAGTTACCTTATCCGGTACATCTGGATTTAATAGCACCAATGCGAATTTAAACCTGTTCGGAGGTAATTTCTTGTTTAGTTAATAGCTTTATTGGGTTGAGAAAACCCAACACCCAAGCTAAAATAAATTAGGTGATAATGGTGGGTTACGCTACGCTAACCCACCCTACAATTATCTACAATCATCACAAGCAACCCGACTACCCCACCCTCAAAAAATGGCATTTTATCAGCAGGGGCTGAGGGCTGTGATTCTTATCCAAAAACCTCTCTAGCTTCTTTGTCGCCCGCTCAAGGTGGGGACTGACTAGAAGATGGAGAATGAGAGGGAATTATGTTTCTTGGTGATTGGAGTTGTGTGAGTTTAAACCAGTATCCTAACAAAAAAGCTAATAAAGTTAATCCTAAAATAACAAACAACTGTAATGGTATTTGGGAAAATTTAACGGTTTTATTTACGGTTTTATTCTCCGTCACCACTTGAGTTTTCTGATCATTCAATGGATCTAATTCTGTGTTAGCTAAAACCTGAGAAATATCTACTGCAATTGTTAAATCTGGTTCAGAATATTTGACATCAAAATGTACTAAAGCAATGGTGACATTATCATGTCCATTTCTTTTATTGGCAACTTCTATGAGTCGTTTTCCAACATTTTCTATACTTGTTTTTCCAGATAGTAGCGGTAATATTTCAGTTTCCCAACATTCTTCGACTCGGTCGAAATCACTCAAGCCATCAGATGTCACCAAAAAAACAGCATCTTCATCAATAATAAAGCGTTGAGATGTAGGGTGTAATGAGCTACTTTTGCTCATTCCCAAAGCCTGAATTAAGGATCCAGAACCACTGTGTTGCAATGCTTCTCTATAAAGCGCGTAACCTAAACGAACTTCCCGGGAAGCGACATCATCATCTAAGGTAACTTGATGACAATTATGACGAGTAATCCAATAAGCACGACTATCACCGACATGAGTAATATACATTTCATGGCCTTTATGTAAAGCCATGACAACAGTTGTTCCCATGCGTTGTCGTCCTTGACGATGTTCTCTATCGTTTTGGTCGCTGATTTTGTCATTAGCAGTTGCTACTGCTTGTTCTAAATTAGAAAATAGTATTGAGGGATTTATTTGATCATCGCTAACCGGAATCAGTTCTTTGACTTGTGCGACGATAGTTTCAATTGCTAAATTAGCAGCTACACTACCCCCCTCGTGTCCACCAATACCATCACAGACAATTACCGGAGCATTATCCTGGGGTGGTTTAGTGATTAAAGTGTCACTAGCAGGGTAACAAGCATCCTCATTGCGTGAACGGACAGGGCCTGAGTCTGTTTGAGTATAGATCTTAATAGTAGTTGTTTGGAATTTTTCTAATTGCTGCAATCCCTGATCTAAAATTTCAATTAGTTGGCTTGATGATCTAATTTCTCCCTCCATCAGCAGCTTACACACTTCTTGTATAAAAGGAGCAATATTTGGTTGGGCATTTTTGAGGAGTTGTTGCCAAAATTCTCCCAGTTGAAATAATGTCGGTATGTTTTCCCTATCAAAACGCAATTCTAATAAGCGAACTAATACCCCCTCAATTCTCAATAAATTAGCATCTAAGAGAGTAGACACTACACCTTGACTAGCTAAGGGTTGCCATAAATTTGCTAATTGCCATAGCCAGTGAATTTGGCGAATTGAGGATGCTTCATTCCAGGCATCATCTAAACTAATGCACAGACTTATTTTAGTAATACTTGGATCAACTAATAATGGCGGTTTTTCTAATAACAATATTTCCGTTTCGGGTTGACCATTACCTAAATTGAGGATTCCATAAACTTGGGGTATATGGAGACGATAGGGAATTAGTTGCAGATAAGGTCTAATTTTCCCTAAATCCTCTAATTCAGGGATTTGGGGTAATAATCCAGGTTTGATATCTAAAAGTATAGATTTATCAATGACTAAATAGCGATCAGCCAAGACAGATCCAGGATCACTCGGTCCGTCATTACCCACAGCCCAGAGGTAACGCTTAGGTAGGGGTGTGGAACACTGCTGGCAAAATTTGTGAGTAAGGGGATTAGCAGATTGACAATTTTCATTTGGGCAGCAGAGCGTTACCGCATCATTTTCCATAGTTTTCCGAGCGATTCTGCAATTGGCATTTTTTTCAAGACTACTTGGTAGCGGCTTATGATACCGATTTTTTCAACCTACAGTTTGGTCATAATTACCATTGTACTAGGAATATGTAGCTATAGCAGAACTAATTTTCAATTTATTACTAAAGCCTAATATAGCCGGCGAATCAGATTCGCCATGGCTAGGTAAATATGTACTAAATTTATTGATTCTCTACAACTGCGACTTGAGGTAGTCCCATGCTGTAGTTAGTGACGCGACTAGAGAGATTGTAACTAATTTCGCCTTTTTGCAGGAGCGATCGCAGATAATGTTCTAAGTCTGAACCAATGCGGCGTAAGTTATAATCGCTGAGATCCTGGCCACTAGATGCTTCTACCAGTTGATCAAACTGACGATAAACTTTTTGTAGGGCATCTTCGTTCCAGTTAAATTCATTGTCTGGATCAACGTCTAGTGTTAAGACTTGATGACTGGGAATCAGTTCATAGGAGTCCAGTTCCGCCGCAAAAATGCGAATATGACGGGTTGTGGACTTGAGTAGCATTGGGTTATCCATGAGGGTGTAAGAGTTTGGCTGAATTACACTGCAATTATTGTAACAATAATACAGAAGTTTAGGAGTTAGTGGGGCTGAGAATTTTGGGAATTAATTTTTTCTCTGTATGTGATTGTTCACAAAACATTTTTTGATTTTTTTGCTGATTCTGATTTTTTATGATGTATATGTACCTGTATTATAGTGACTTCAACAAGTTTTCTACTCCATAGGATAGCTTTGTGTACAATTATAAATTGCTTTGATCAAAGGAGCATCGTGATGGCAATTATTTAAGTATGACAACGTAACAAAAATAAAAATAATAATATTTCTTGACGTTTTGAACAAGTTGATGTAAAAAACTTTAACAAGGACTAATTGGTTTTTTACGAAAACTTTATGGGATAACAGATCAAAAACTGAATCATAGTTCATGGCTTCCATGAGCTAGAACTGATAAAGAAACATCGAAAAACAGTAAGATATAGCTAAAAAAATACAGGGGGAATCAAAGAGAATGCCAAATTTGGCGTTGGAGAATTGATGTAGAAATGTATAAAAATATGGCCATGCCACCCAAGCTATCAAAATCTCAAATGAGGGGAAATTCTTATCTTCAAAAACTTTGGATTCACAAAACCATAGAACAAGTATAAGCAATTTTTCTGGAGATCTAGTCCATTATCCGTATGACCACTAAGTAGAGGAATCTTCAAAACTATGAACTCCAAAGCATTACCGCGCCAAATAAATAATCTTGAAGTCGGTGTTTATGAGTGTGAAATTCATCTAAAATTCCGCCTGATTGAAGAAAAAAGCCTGTTAGGTGATCGGGAGCAACTGTTACAAGTATTACTAGAAGCTTTAACGGAAGGGTCTGATGAATTTTTAGAAACCTTACAAGCCTCCGTAAAAGCCCAGGAGATATCAGAATTTAAAGCCTCCCCACAAATGCGTCGCCAACTCATGCGCTTACGTAACTCTTCCGATACTATTTCACCATAGTGAGTTGGTTTTTGCTGATTATGAGTTGGCTGGGAAACATGAAATTGCTTCGACTGCGAGAGAATGCTAGTTAGGAATATGTAGCACCGTGTAAGTATGTATTTCCTGAAAAAAATTATTGATCCGGGTGTATTTTACCATTTATGACCAATCAACTAGCATCATTCCTGGGGTTTACTTAGCTAGTCCATGTTCTAGTGCGAAACGAACTAACTCGGTGCGGCTATTAGTACCAGTCTTACTAAATAAACGACTGACATATTTTTCCACATTGCGGACACTTGTTTCCAAGCGTCGGGCAATTTCTTTATTCATCAATCCTTGGACTACTAGGTTTAAAACACTTTGCTCTCTAGGGGTCAAATCTATCTTAAAAGGGGCTGGGGATTGGGATATGGAACTTCTATGAGTTAATAGTATTTTAATTTGAGCGATTTGATTAGCCAATTCGGCAAGATTTGGAGTTTCCCCTTCTTCACCCGCAGCGGTTGTTTGAGCATTGCGACGGGCTAATAAATTTTCGACTATGGCCACTAATTCATCGGGATCGAAGGGCTTAGGTAAATAAGCGTCAACACTGGCTTTGTAGCCTTGAATGCGATCGCCTGTCATGCCTTTAGCGGTTAAAAACACCACAGGTAGTGCTTGAAAACGGGGATCATCGCGCAGTTGTTTAAGGAACTGATAGCCATCCACCTGGGGCATCATAATATCAGAAATCACTAAATCGGCAGTGTTCTCTTGCATCCAGTCCCAACCTTCACGGGCATTACTGGCAGTTTGAACCCTAAAACCGCTTTCTTGTAAGTATTCTTTCACGGCCTCCCGTAATCCCGGTTCGTCATCTACCAGTAACAGTTGTGCTGACATTGAAAATTCCCATAAGTGTACATTCTCTTAATGTAGCGAAATTTGGTAAAAATTGACTACTAGACAACCAGAACATTCTCAATAAGTCTAGAATTAATTAACTTTGTTTTCTAATTTTAGATTTTACTTAATCTGTGACTACTACACCCCTCTCTCTGAATTTCTCACAAACTGCTTTAGTCCCCGATACTTTAGGGCGTTTTGGCCGCTTTGGTGGTAAATATGTTCCTGAAACCCTCATGCCGGCTTTAGCTGAGTTAGAAACAGCATATCAGCAATATCGCCATGAACCTAGTTTTCAAGCTGAATTACAAGGTTTATTACGGGATTATGTCGGACGTGCCACACCTTTGTATTTTGCAGAACGCCTTACCGCCAAATATGCCCGTCCTGATGGTACAGGAGCGCAAATCTATTTGAAGCGTGAAGACTTGAATCATACTGGCGCACATAAGATTAATAATGCCCTTGGTCAAGTATTATTGGCAAAGCGTATGGGCAAAAAGCGCATTATTGCGGAAACCGGGGCAGGACAACATGGCGTAGCGACCGCTACAGTTTGCGCCCGCTTCGGTTTAGAATGTATTATTTACATGGGTGTTCACGATATGGAACGCCAATCTTTAAATGTGTTCAGAATGCGGTTAATGGGGGCAGAAGTTCGTCCAGTGTCGGCAGGTACGGGAACTCTCAAAGATGCCACTTCTGAAGCCATTAGGGACTGGGTAACGAACGTAGAAACTACCCATTACATCCTGGGTTCTGTGGCAGGTCCCCATCCTTACCCGATGATGGTGCGGGATTTTCATGCTGTAATTGGTGAAGAGACCCGCGCTCAAGCTATGGAAAAATGGGGCGGTTTACCTGATATTCTCTTGGCTTGTGTGGGTGGTGGTTCTAACGCTATGGGACTATTTCACGAGTTTGTTCCAGAACCGTCGGTACGTTTGATTGGTATAGAAGCCGCTGGAGAAGGTGTAAATACTGATAAACACGCTGCCACACTCACGAAAGGAAAAGTGGGTGTATTACATGGTTCTATGAGTTATCTTTTGCAAAATGAGGATGGACAGGTGATTGAACCACATTCTATTAGTGCTGGTTTAGATTATCCCGGTGTAGGTCCAGAACACAGTTATATGAAGGATATTGGTCGCGCTGAATATTATAGTGTTACCGATGCGGAAGCTTTGGACGCATTTCAGAGATTGTCTAAATTAGAGGGTATTATACCAGCATTAGAGACTTCTCATGCGATCGCCTATTTAGAAACTCTTTGTCCACAACTTACTGGTAGTCCGAAAATAATCATCAACTGTTCTGGGAGAGGTGACAAGGATGTACAAACTGCTGCTAAGTTCTTAATTCATTAAGTACAGTTGGGGAGAATTAGGAATACAAGCTTAAAAGAACTTGTGAGTAATTTCGTCCCCCCAAGCAATTAATTTTCAAAGGTGAAATCATGCTGAAAAGCTTTATTTCCGCTGCTGGTGGGGCTTTTTTGGTTTTAGTTAGTGGGACAATGGCTAGTTCAGAACCTAATTTCTCGACCAGATTAACTTCTAATTACCAGGTTGCACAAGGTAATGTGAATACTGCTACCATAGAAGCATCGGTTTTTCAAAAAATCAACCAGTATCGAGCTTCGCAAAATTTACCTGCACTTACCCGTAATTCTACCATTGACAATCAAGCAAGAATTCACAGTCAAAATATGGCTAGTGGTAAAGTCGCTTTTGGACATGATGGATTTTCAGGACGAGTAGCCGCAACAGGTATTGCTTACAGTCGAGTCGCCGAAAATGTCGCTTATAACCAAGGACATCAAGATCCCGCGGCTCAAGCCGTTCAAGGCTGGCTAAATAGTTCAGGACATTTAGCCAATATTAGGGGGAATTATAACCAAACGGGGATTGGTGTAGCCAGAAATAACCAAGGGAAAATTTATTTTACACAAATTTTCTTGCAGTCAAGATAAGTGTTTGTAGATTATAAGATTTGGCGTTGCTGAATTAGGGTATGATTTCTGGGGGTAGAGACGTTTCATGAAACGTCTCTACAGGGGTTTTGAAAACATAGAAAATTATTTTCATACATAAAATCAGCAATGCCAGATTTTAGTATCCATGACATCTATCATTGGATACTATTTTTTATTAATTATTTTAATTTTAATTAGTAGTGTAGTATAAATAGCATTGACAAAACCAATTCTCTGTTAAGACAAAATATGGCTGCTCTACGGGATGACAATAAACAAAAGTATTATCCAGATAACTGATTGAAATTGTGAAAATTTGATGATTCTTGAGTTTATATTTAGTAAATAGTATCCTGGTAAGTATTCTGATCATCAGAAGATAGGGTATATATCCAATAAATCCATACATTACCTAATTTAAACCTCATGTTAAGACAAACTGCTTTTGGCATCGCTTTAAGTACGCTTGTCCTTGCTAGTGGCTACATGACTGCTGCTAATCCAGATAATAGTTCTGCTAAACAAACTGGCCAATATCAGCGTTCATCACTTATAACAAGTCAAGCCAAAATATCTAATTTTAGTTTTGAAACTAATAATTTAGAGAAATCAGTTTTTACTCAAATTAATCAATATCGAGCAAAAAGGGGACTAGGAAAATTAAATTTAAACGAAAAGATTAGTCAGCAAGCGAGAATTCATAGTCAAAATATGGCTAGTGGTAAAGTTCCTTTTAGTCATCAAGGATTTGAACAGCGCGTTATGGCTATTCCTCTCAAATACAGCAGTGCGGCAGAAAATGTTGCTTACAATACGGGATATATCAACCCTGCGAATGAGGCGGTTTCTGGCTGGCTAAAAAGTCCCGGACATCTCAAGAATCTTCAGGGTAAATATAATCTCACTGGCGTTGGTGTCGCTACCAATGAGCAAGGTCAAGTCTATCTAACACAAATATTTTTAAACGCTAGAGTTTCAGGAGAGAATTAAGAATTAGTTCTGGGATAATGGCGGTGTGCATTATATTTCGCGCCAATTTATAAAGGAGCAAAGGCGCGAAGGAAAAGAGATTTTATAATAAAAATTAAAAAAGATGCCCCTTGTTAGATCAGGGGTCTAAATCAGCTTGGGAATTTTACCTTTTTGACTGGAGTCTTCAAAAGAGTATTGTAATCTGGCACAATAAAAATAATTTATGATTAATTAATCACCTCATGATATTACAAGATTTTCAAGTTACTGACAGTGATTTAAGCGACGCTGCTCTTTCTGAGTATTTAAAAGCTCCTGCCATTGCTGTTGATACAGAAACCATGGGACTTTTACCACAAAGAGATCGTTTGTGTTTGGTGCAAATTTGTAACCCTGAAGGACAAGTTACGGCTATTCGCATATCCAGAGGACAAACAACCGCACCTAATTTAAAAACACTTATGGAAGCAACCCATATCATCAAAGTTTTTCACTTTGCTAGGTTTGATATGGCTACTTTAAGGCACAATTTAGACATTTTTGTTCAGCCCATTTTTTGTACTAAAATTGGCAGTAAATTAGCACGTACTTATACAAATCGTCATGGTTTAAAAGACGTGGTATTAGAACTAGAAAAAGTGGAATTGGATAAAAGTGCTCAGAGTTCTGATTGGGGTGACGCGAGTAATTTATCTCAAGTACAATTAAATTATGCGGCTAATGATGTTCGTTATTTATTGAGTGTACAGCAAAAACTTTCAGTTATCTTAAAACGGGAAGAGCGTTGGCAACTAGCCCAAGAATGTTTTCAAACATTATCCACAATTGTCGCTTTGGATTTATTACAATTCAAAGACTTATTTGAACATTAAATATCTGGGAGGATGTTTTAAAAGTATTGGGTGAATAAATTCACTAATAACTCAAGTTGCTAGTTATCTAGTTGAGGCTGGTAATGGGTAATTGGTGAGTAATTTTCTGTTTTTATCCTATTCATTCTTTAATCTTGGACATCCTGATTTAGACATTTTCCCTATACGTTAATATACAGACAAAGTCCACCTGCTTGGGCAGGTTTTGTCTGTATAGATGCTATTTCTGATCACCGATTTTAGCATTAATTTAGAAGTAAGAAGCAGCAAAGCTGTAAAGAGAGAAAGTATCATTATCTCTTATGTAGTATTTTGTAAATATTCCTTATGACACTATTTAAACAGTCATACAACATGATATTACCTTTGATCTTGAATTTTGTAAATACTTCTTATGACACTATTATATGTAGAATACTATTTTTTCAGTAATTAGTAAGCCAAATTGGCACTTTGTTCCTCTAAACAGTAGAAAAAATGTGAGGTTTAAATTCTATATTAAGTGCCTGTTTAAATAGTGTCACAAGGAGTATTTACAAAAATGTAGATAACAAGTTCTGAGAGATATTGTAATGTTGTATGACTATTGGAATAGTGTCATAATCAAAATAGCTGTCTTTGCTATTCATTACCTAAAAATCAATTAGGCATAAAATACTAGGAATTTGCCTATATTTTTGACTAATAGAAAGGTCATGAGTTTAGTAATTTACCAATTTATACACTCAAACAATTTGGAATCTCATCTATTTAGATAAAAAATTGCCAATGATATAACAGAGGTGAAAAGACTACTATTAATTGACAGATATAGGGTTATTTGAATGTGAACAACTTCGGAATAAACCTCACAGAAAATTAATAAAATTCTCTGATAACCACAAATAATATTGATATTAAATCGAAAAGTTGTCGCTATACTGGAACTTAGATATCAAAGTTATTTACCAAGAGAATTAAATCCTTTGCATATCATCTGTAAACTGTGATATCTAATATTTGGTGAATTTCTAGCTGTAATTTGGGATTTATTGATATAAGTCTGGTTAAGGACTAAAAATATTCCATTCCCAATTATTACAACTTCTTACATTTCAGTCCTACAAGATTAAATCAGGGTTAGTTATGAACTATTCAGCTTCTTATTCTCAGAAAGATTTTCATAGTGTTATCACTCCTGAACAATTCAATCATATCATCGAAGCTATTGCTGATGGTCGGTATTCTTGGGCTTGTGTACTGATTTTGCGTTATATTGGTTATAATCCTATCCATTATATTCCTCAGCGTACCTATAGTCGGTTAATTAAAGAAAACCGTCAAATTTCTGCATTAGGAACAGTTAGTAAACAAAAAGCACAAGCTGATATTCAAACCTCTGTGAATAGTTCTAATTACAGAGATGTATCTCAACTTGTAACCGCAGGAGAAATGTAGATTACACTATCAATAATTTTGGATAATTATTGTTGTATATCCTATGCTAACTTTAGTATGGGATATTTTATAGTATGACAGAAAACTGCTTTGAATATTAGCCGATAGATAGATGACAATTATAATAATTTTTGCCAAGCTAAGAAGGAAAGGAGGTTATTTATTTAATTAAAATATAAGACAATGGCAATAATATTGCAGTCTAATACCGATATTTATCAAATTGATGTCAATTTGCTTCTGGAAGATATGACTCCAGAGGAAACAGAAGTTTTTTTAGGGGGTTATTGCGATATTGATTTATTCAAAAATAAGTTGAAAAAACAAAATATCGGTGGAGATGATAAATACAGTAAGCAGAAAATTAACAGTATAGATAATTCCAAAAAAACTTACTTGAATGGAGTATCTATACCCAGGAAAGGAAACACTGTAATTATATACGAATAATACAGCAAATTTTATCTGGTTGAGGTACAATTTTAGCGGGCAAGATGCCCGCACCACAAGATTTTTATCATTAATATCTGTGCCTCATAATACCAGAAATTGCTGTAGGAAACTGAAGCTATTAATAAACTATTAATTAGTTAATATGAAAACGAAAATTTTTGCCACTATAGACGGTAATGAAGCTGTTGCTAAAGTCGTTTATCAATTAAACGAAGTAATTGCTATTTACCCTATCACACCATCTTCACCCATGGCTGAATGGTGTGATACTTGGATGAATGAGGGAAAACCGAACATTTGGGGAACTGTTCCCTCAGTGGTGCAGTTACAGAGTGAGGGAGGGGTTGCTGGTGCTGTACATGGGGCTTTACAGACGGGTTCACTAACAACGACATTTACAGCTTCCCAGGGATTGATGTTAATGCTCCCAAATATGTATAAAATTGCCGGAGAGCTTACACCTACAGTATTTCATATTGCGGCGCGATCGCTGGCAGTACAAGCACTCTCAATTTTTGGAGATCATAGTGATGTCATGGCCGCAAGAAGTACCGGTTTTGCTATGTTGTGCGCTGCTTCCGTACAAGAAGCCCATGATTTTGCTCTTATTTCTACACGCGCAAGTTTAGAATCACGGATACCTTATTTACATTTTTTTGATGGTTTTCGCACTTCTCACGAAGTAGATAAAATAGAAATATTAACAACTGAAGATATACAAAAATTCATTCCCATAGAGTTAGTAATTGCCCATCGTTTACGAGCTTTAACACCTGATAACCCGGTATTACGAGGAACGGCACAAAACCCTGATGTTTATTTTCAAAGTAGGGAAACGGTAAATTCTTTTTATTTAGCTTGTTCAGATATTACTCAAAGGGTCATGGATGAGTTTTTAGAAATGACGGGAAGAGAATATAAAATATTTGATTATTATGGACATTCAGCAGCAGAAAAAATCATTATTCTCATGGGTTCTGGTTGTGAAACTGTTCAGGAGACTGTAGATTATCTCAACCAACGATGGGAAAAAGTTGGAGTAATCAAAGTGAGATTATATCGTCCTTTTGATGTGCAAAGATTTATTGATTCTCTGCCCAAAACTACCCGCAGTATTGCAGTTTTGGATAGAACAAAAGAACCGGGTGCTATTGGTGAACCTTTATATTTAGATGTGGTGACAGCGTTAGCAGAAAACCAAATTAATCAAATTAAAGTTGTTGGTGGTAGATATGGTTTATCATCTAAAGAATTTACCCCGGCTATGGTAAAAGCTGTATTTGATAATTTAGATATGCAAATACCAAAAAATCATTTTACGATTGGAATTAATGATGATGTTACACATACTAGTTTAGGATATAATCCAGAATTTAATATTGAAAATGATCGTATATTCAGGGCAATTTTCTATGGTTTGGGTGCAGACGGTACAGTGGGTGCAAATAAAAATTTAATTAAAATTATTGGAGAAGAAACTGATAATTATAGTCAAGGTTATTTTGTTTATGATTCTAAAAAAGCTGGTGCTGTAACGGTTTCTCATTTGCGCTTTGGTTCTCAAAAAATTCGCTCTCATTATTTAATTACAAAGGCTAATTTTATCGCTTGTCATCAATGGGATTTTTTAGAAAAATTTCCGATCTTAAAAGAGATAATTCCTGGTGGTACTTTTTTATTAAATGCACCTGAACATCAAGATAAAATTTGGGATAAATTACCAGCTTCTATACAGCAAGAAATCATTAATAAAAATCTGAAATTTTATGTAATAAATGCCTATAAAGTCGCCCGTGAAGCGGGATTAGGTCAATATATTAACATAATTATGCAGGTTTGTTTCTTTGCTATTTCTGGTATTTTACCAAGAGCAAAAGCCATTGCTAAAATTAAGGAATTTATCCATAAAACCTACGGTAAAAAAGGTGAAGAAATTGTCGCATTGAATATTAAAGCAGTTGATCAAACTCTGGAAAATATTCATCAAGTTATAGCCAAAACAGCAAAAACAGAACTATCATCTATTCCCGAAAATATGCCAGATTTTGTTCATAATGTATTAGGTAAAATCATAGCCCGTCAAGGAGATGATTTACCCGTGAGTGCATTACCAATAGATGGTACATATCCCACGGGAACATCTCAATGGGAAAAACGCAATATTGCCACAGAAATTCCTGTTTGGGATAGTGACGTTTGTATTCAATGTGGTAAATGTGTAATGGTGTGTCCTCATAGTGCAATTCGCGCTAAAGTATATGCAGCAGAAGCATTAGAAAATGCACCAAAAACTTTTAAAAGTACCAATGCGAAAGAACATGATTGGCATAATTTAAAATTTACCATTCAAGTAGCAGCAGAAGATTGTACAGGTTGCGGTATTTGTGTTGATATTTGTCCTGCAAAAAATAAGGCCGAACCTCGCAGAAAAGCCATTAATATGGAAGCACAAAGACCATTGCGAGAACAAGAGCGAGAAAACTGGGATTTCTTCTTAAATATTCCTAACCCAGATCGAAAAAATTTGCAGTTGCATCATATTAATCAACAACAAATGCAAGAACCTTTATTTGAGTTTTCTGGTGCTTGTGCGGGATGTGGAGAAACACCCTATATTAAATTAGTAACACAATTATTTGGAGACCGCATGATCGTCGCTAATGCCACCGGTTGTTCATCTATTTATGGTGGTAATTTACCCACCACTCCTTGGACAAAAAACGCCTCAGGTAGGGGTCCAGCGTGGTCTAATAGTTTATTTGAAGATAACGCCGAATTTGGGTTAGGTTTCCGCATTTCTATAGATAAACAAGCGGAATTTGCAGCCTATTTACTTGAAAAATTTGCACCAGAAATAGGTGAAACTTTAGTAGCAGATATTCTCAACGCTGAACAAAAAGATGAAGCAGATATTTATGAACAACGGGAACGAATTTCTCTTCTCAAACAAAAATTAGATCAACTTCTTGAATATATCACCGAAAGTAATATTAAATCCCAAATCCAAAATCTCAAATCCTTAGCTGATTATTTAGTCAAAAAAAGTGTTTGGATCATTGGTGGTGACGGTTGGGCTTATGATATTGGTTATGGTGGTTTAGATCATGTAATTGCTAGTGGCCGCAACGTTAATATTTTGGTATTAGACACAGAAGTTTATTCTAATACTGGAGGTCAAATGTCTAAATCTACTCCTAAAGGTGCAGTTACAAAATTCGCAGCAGGTGGTAAAATAACAACTAAAAAAGATTTAGGTTTAATGGCTATGACCTATGGTAATGTTTATGTTGCTAGTGTAGCAATGGGTGCAAAAGATGAACAAACTTTAAAAACTTTTTTAGAAGCTGAAGCTTATAATGGTCCATCCTTAATTATTGCCTATAGTCATTGCATTGCTCACGGAATTAATATGAGTACAGCAATGCAAAATCAAAAAGCCGCTGTGGACTCTGGACGCTGGTTATTATATCGTTATCACCCTGACCGCATTAAACAGGGGAAAAACCCCCTACAACTCGATTCTCGCAGTCCTAGAATACCAATAGAAAATTCCATGTATATGGAAAATCGTTTTCAAATGTTGACCAAAATTAATCCAGAAACAGCAAAACAACTTTTAAAATCAGCACAATTTGATGTTAACAATCGGTGGCAAATGTATCAATATTTAGCCGCAGGAAAATTACAGGAAACCTAAACAGGACTTACGCAAAATATCTCTCAAAACCTCTTTTATTCGTTCTCTTCGTTACTTTTTAGCAAATTATTAAAATTATGAATTTAACTACCACATATTTAGGTTTAGAATTAAAATCTCCTTTAGTTCCTTCCGCTTCTCCACTTTCACAGGAAATTGATAATATTAAAAGCATGGAAAATATACAGCAGATTCCATTGCTATGAGGTACAAATTTTAATAATAAAACTCTTGTGGGGTGGGCATCTTGCCCGCCCGTGGTGTACCTCATAACACCAGAAAGTGCTGTAGTTGCGGATACTGTGGTTATGTACTCACTATTTGCAGAAAAATTCACTTTAGAAAAATCCCAACTCCATGATTACAATAAAATTCTAAATTCTAATCTAAGCAACAAATAATGAAAAAACGTATTGGTATTCTTACTAGTGGTGGTGACTGTCCTGGGTTAAATTGTGTCATTCGCGCTGTTGTCAGTCATGCCATACAGACTTATGATTGGGAAGTAGTAGGTATTCCCTATGCGACTCAAGGACTACTAGAACAAAAAACTATCCCTTTAGGTATCCACAGTTGGAATTTGCACGGTATTGACCCCCTGCTGAACATGGGAGGAACAATTTTAGGTACTATTAATCAAGGGGATACCTTAGCCCATGCTGATAAAATATTATCAGGCTATGAAGCGATCGCTTTAGATGCTTTAATTGCTATTGGTGGAGATGGTAGCTTAAACATTATTCACCAATTAGCAGTTTTAGGCAATTGGCATTTAGTCGCAATTCCTAAAACTATTGACAATGATGTGGCTTTTACTGAACGTTCCATTGGTTTTGATACCGCAGTTAATACCATTGTTGACTCTATTAATCGGCTTACATTCACTGCTGCTAGTCATGATCGAGTTATGATTGTCGAAGTTATGGGGCGGACAGCTGGACATTTAGCATTATACTCAGGAATTGCCGGCGGCGCTGATGTAATTTTAATTCCCGAAATTCCCTATAGTATTCAGGGTATATGCAATCACTTAGAGCAATTACGCCATGGTCATAGTAGCCAAAGCGATCGCTGGTACAGAAAATTTGCTATTATTGTCGTATCTGAAGGCATATCCGTATCTGCGGAAGATACAGATAGTGCTTCTAGTTGTATGATTGATAAATGTGGTAAAGGTCAATACATTGCTGAAAAAATCACTAACTTTAGTAATTATTTAATTAATACCAGGGTTTCTGTCTTAGGACATATTCAGCGTGGTGGTATTCCCTCAGCTTTAGACAGACTCACAGCTACTATGTTCGGTAAAGTTGCTGTTGATTTAATTGCTCAAAAAAAGTATAATAAAATGTTAGCTTGGCAAAATGCTCATGTCGTAACTTTACCTATCCAAGATGTTATAAATCATAATCCCTCCCTTGTTGATCCTCACGGTGATTTAATCCAAACCGCACAATCTCTAAGTATTTATATTGGTGAAAAAGTCTAAAGGAGTTGGTGTCAGAAGTTGTCGCTTTCATTTCGGTTTTTACCATTTACAGCATTTTCTAGTATTATCAAATACACATATTTATTATCGAACTCTTGTGATCTAGCTCACTCTAAAACCGCAAACTTACTAATACAAAAATGCAATAAAATATGATAAAGCTATAGTAACTCTCAAAGTTATAATTACAGCTTACCCACAGATATGTTACAAAGATTTCCTCAAGAAACAAGAGCCTTATTTCACCAAGAAATTCAAAAATATGGTTTTATTGAAGATGAATTAGTCGCTGAAAAAATTGATACAGAAGTTTACGGAGTTAATATTACTTGTGCATGGCCTCTTCCCCCAGAAATCAGAGAAATTTATGAACAAATGTATGAAAAATTGCAACACCTCGAAGGTGCTTATATCTATCCATATCACCAAACACATATCACAATTGTCACAATTATTAACTTTAAAAAAAGACTGAATAAAATTAAAAAATGCCTAGATAATCAGACATTAAAATTATTAAAAAAGAGAATAGAAAGCATAGTACACTATCAACCAATCAGAATATTTATTGACTCTCCAGTATTACTAAGATCAGCCGCTTTTCTACCAATATATAACCCTACTGGAGAGATACATGAAATACGAAAAGAAACTTTAAATATCCTCAAAAATGATCATAAAAACTACGACTTAGATATACCAATATCTATCCATTCAACAATTTCACGCTTCCAAAAAGTCCCTACAGATAGTACCAACTTTCTTGAGAAATTTACAGAAATTACCAAAAATTTTTCTATGGTGGAAGCTATGGTTCAGGAAGTATACATAACCGAAGAGTTAAAACCTTACATGAGAAAGGGAAATATTTTAGAAAAAATTGACTGCGGACAATCTAATTTATTCGACCACTAGGGCTGTTTCACAGCTATACAGATCAAATTCACATCAGTATCGCTTATGTAAGTTCATACTCACCCTATATCAGCGATTTCCAATCATATAAGCTATATCTTAGCCCCCTCATTCCCCCCGCTGCGGGGAGAAGAAAAGGATAAACTTTTGATATTGGAGGGGGTTGGGGTTCTTGTTCCGGGTTTGATGACAATTTGCTGTATAATCCTCAAATCTTCCGGGTTGAGTATTTTACCTAGCAGAGCTATACAAAATAAATACTTTAAATACTGATTAGCGACTTATCTATATGTAGTATCAAGTTTCCTTGTAGAAATAATACAAGTAGTACATCGGTAAATGAGTAATGTATAAATACTGTAAAAGTCCCATAAATAAACTAAAACAAGCAATTATTAAGATTCTTATATACCTTTTGTTTAATTATGTTAACTAAGTATTGACAATAAAGTTACTGACTGATAAATTGAGAGTGTGCTGGGTTTTATACAATAAAAATGTATAACCACAAACAAACTGGTAAGCTGTGCAAGTGCTGAGGAGTAATATATGAGCCAAAGTCGGACTACAGTAAAATTGGTCAACTGCGAGATTGTTTCTCAAACCTTTTACGATGTAGTCATAGTCGGAGCGGGGATGGCCGGAGCGATTGTTGCCAAACAACTCAGTGAACAGGGAAAGCAAGTTTTAATTCTGGAAGCGGGAACTGGTTATGGCTTGACCCTTGAGGGCTTTCAGAATCATGTTGATACCTTCTATGGTGCAGTAGACAAAAACGGCAACTCACCCTATGCCCTAAACCCCAATGCCCTTAGCCCTACTGACGGAGCTAATCATTATTTTGAAGAAAAAGGAGCATTACCTCTTAGCGGTTCTTATACGAGGGTATTAGGCGGAACTACCATGCACTGGGAAGGCAAAACCATTCGGATGTTACCGGAGGATTTTGAGCTAAAAACCAGATTTGGAAAAGGTCTTGACTGGCCAATTAAATATGAAGACCTCATGCCCTACTACCGCCAAGCGGAGTATGAAATAGGCGTTTCTGGAGACGTAGAAGCACAAAAACGACTAGGTGTGCCTTTCAAAGAGGGTTATGTCTTCCCTATGCTGGAGATTCCTCCTTCTTACTTAGATCAGAAAGTGATTGAAAAACTCAGTGGTGCTACGGTTGAACTTGAGGGCGAAACCATTAAATTAGAACTGGGTACTTTTCCCCAGGGTCGCAATGGTATCCCTAATCCCAAATATAACGAGTACGGACATAAAGCTGATGCTCTATTTGTTCCCGAAGGAATTGCCAGCCTTAAACCTCTAGAGTATGGAGAACGCTGCCAAGGTAATGCCAATTGTGTACCTATCTGTCCAGTACAAGCAAAGTATGATGCCCGTAAAACCTTAAATAGCATAGCTTTTCCTGAGCGAGTACATTTACTTGCCCAGGCTGTAGCCTATAAGGTAGAAGTTGACCCTGCCAACGGTCGTGTCACCGCTATTCACTACAAGCACTATCAAGACAAGAACTCCCCTACTCATACCATTGGCATAGCCAAAGGTACTTTATTTGTCTTAGCTGCCCATGCGGTCGAAAATGCCAAGCTCATGCTTGCCTCCGATCTCAAGAGTAGCAATGATCTGATGGGACGCAACCTCATGGATCATCCTTTCCTTTTAGCCTGGGCTTTAATGCCGGAAGTAACTGGCACAATGCGAGGTCCCCTAGTAACATCAGCTATGGGAACTTTTCGTAAAGGTAAGTTTCGTCACAACCAATGCACATTTGCCATGGATATCCACAATGATGGTTGGGGATGGTCAGGAACAGGTGCGAGTGATGTAGTGCGAAATGCTGTGGAAAAGGGTAATATGTATGGTCCTCAACTACGTCAAGAACTGATTAGCAAGATATCACGGCAGTTACTATTAGCCTTCATGTGCGAACTACCCGCAGATTACAATAACCGCATCACCATTGATTCCCAATATAAGGATCAACTCGGTAATTATCGTCCGGTTATTAATTTTGACGTACCTGATTATTGCAAAAAAACCTTTGCTTACTGCCGAAATCTCTCCAAGAAGATTTTCTCGTTAACAGGTGCGGAAGATCATACCCATTACGATGACACAGACCCCGCCTATTTCGAGTATGAAGGCGAAGGCTACTGGTTTAGAGGTGGAAATCACTTTTCAGGAACTCACGTCATGGGAACGACTAAATACAACTCAGTTGTTGATAAATATATGCGTTCTTGGGATCATCAGAACCTTTACATGGTTGGAGGAGGAAGTATGCCCTCCATTGGTAGTTCTAATACAACATTAAGTGTTGCCGCTCTCACTTACATGGCTACTGAGGAAATGCTCAGGGACTTAAATTAGATATCGCCCCAGTCGCTTTCTAGGACGGAAAACAACAAGGCGTTTTGAAAATATTGTCAGTAGAGGTATTTGATGATTGATACTTTAGAGTTGATTACAACGGTTGAAGACCTGCATTACTATCTCATCCAGGGCTTGATGATAGAACACGCAACCCTTCCTCCTTATCTTACCGCCCTTTATTCCCTCAAGCCGGGATCAAACCTGGAAGCTTTTCAGTTTATTCGCACCGTGGCTGTAGAGGAAATGCTTCATCTGACTCTAGTAGCCAATGTGTTTAATGCAGTGGGGGGAAATATTAAAGGAGTTTTGACAGATCCTGATTTTGTTCCCACATACCCAACTTATTTACCCACGAGAGAAGACGACTTTGAAGTTAATGTCAGTAAGTTTTCCAAAAAAACAGTAGAGACATTTTGCAAGATTGAACGTTCTCATGAAGTAGATGAAAAGAAACCTTTAGTAGAATCTCGCACCAGACAAACATGGAAAGACGATTTTTTCAAAAAGTTTGGTAAAAAGCAAAACCTCAAATATTACACCATTGGATTATTCTATACAGAAGTAATTCGAGGACTAAAGGCACTGGATAAACAGTATAAGGATCAAGGCAAGAATCTCTTCATTGGTGATCCCAAAAAGCAAATTACTCCTGAATATTACTATGATGGTGCGGGTGATATCGTCAAAGTTACGGATCTTGACTCTGCTATCAAGGCATTGTATATCATTCAAACTCAGGGTGAAGGATCTGGAACTTCAACTATCTATGATTCTGAAAAGGAACTTTGCCATTACTATCGTTTTCAGCAATTACTAAATGGTCGCTACTATGTGATAGATAAGGAAGATCCAACAAAATCAAATAAGCCTGATCATCCCACAGGTGACGAGTTTACCGTAGATTGGGACGCTGTTTATCCCGTGATGGATAATCTGACTTTGAGTAAATTGAGAACATATTGTGACGCAGATTCAGAATTATATGCTCACGCACTAGAATTCCAGCAAGCTTACAGCAGATTCCTGGCAGAGATTGAACATTCCTTTAATGGTAATCCTCAACAGTTACTTCCAGCAGTGGGGAGTATGTTCCGACTCAAAGAATTAGCTAGTAGTCTCATTCGTAACCCCATTCCCGGTCTAAATGGTGTGAATGCAGGTCCGATTTATAAGTTTGAGTAAAGATCAAAAATTGGCACTCAAAAACCTAGAAGTAAAAACTTAGAAACTTTGTGGAGGTAAGTAACTAGTGAGTATTAATACACCTGAATTCATGGGTTATTTCCTGGATTTCTCGGCCGAGGTGACAGGATTTTCTCGGTTTGATCTCGAAGGCACTGGACAAGCTCACCTTTACTTTAATACCGTTCTGAATATGATTGGTGAGGACGTATTTGGGGAATTGCTAACAATCTTTCATGATCTTGATAAGAAAGCAAAAAAGAAATATGACCCCGTAATTTTAACTGAGGGACTAAGCTCTCAAATTCTGAAATCCTCAAAACGTGGACCTGTTGCTCGCAATATTATCAAACTATGGTACACAGCTACCTGGGAAAAACTTCCCCCGGCATGGGAGGCTTGGTATGGCGCTGGTAAAGAAAATAGCCATTTTATTCCCAGTCCCCAAGCATATCCAGAAGGACTTGTCTGGCGAGCTATTGGAGTTAATCCCCCTGGTGCCAAAGGACCTGGTTATGGGACATGGAGTGAGCCTCCTTCAGTTAGTTTGAGTTAATTTGGAGATACAATATGAATTTTCGACTTTGGTGGCGTGGATTTTCTGCTTTCGTCTTGACAATTTTTCTGAGTTTTACACTGTTTAGTTTACCAGCTAATGCCTTAGTTCCCAGTAGTTCTGGGGATGCTCTTAAACATTTACTGGCGACAAATGAATGTAATGAGTGTAACCTGTCAGGAGTGGATTTATCCAATCAAGATTTGTATGGTAGCGCTCTGCTGAATGCAAATCTCACAGAGGCTAATTTATCAAATACCTTACTCAATGAAGCCGAGCTAGATGGAGCAAATCTCACAGGAGCTAATCTATCAGGAGCAAGTCTTTTAGGGGTTAAGTTAAATAAAGCCAAATTGATTAATGCCAATTTGACTAAAGCCAAATTGAATAATGCAGAAATGACCGGTGCAATCTGTTCTGGTGCAACTTTCACAGGAGCTATTTTAGAATATGCCATAGTTTCTCAGGCAAAATTGTCTAATGCGATCGCTAAAGCCGCGAATTTCAGAAATGCGTATTTAGATAAAGCTGATTTATCCAATGCTGATTTTTCTGAAGCAGGGATGAAAAATGCCAGACTATCAGGAGCTACTTTGACAAATACTAAGTTCACTGATGCTGATTTATTTCGTGCGAGAATGCCTAATGATACCGTATATAACGGAAATATTGCTCAATTTGGGGCAATTGAATAGATTAGGTTAATAGTTAATAAACTGTCCCTGGCATAGTAATCCTATCTGATTATCAAATAAGATCATAAATGTGATCACATCCATCTATAACTATTTGTTTAAATTTCAAATAGGATTACTATACCTCAAAGCAACTCCCACAAATCAACTTGTTGAAAATAAAAAACCGAGTAATTCTCATGACACAAATCAGATCCCTGGGGCAACAAATTAATCGTTTATTAATTTCTCTATTGCTTGTGATTCTCATGGGAATCACTAACACACTTCCCGCTTATGCCCAGGTCAAAAGTGCTGCGAAAACCCCCATTTTCAACCCCGAAGAAGTCCGTTTAGGTATTACCCCTACAGGTTGGAGTAACAGTGATGATCTGACAATGGATCTTAATCCTCCCATCTCCTACAAACAGATTATCAGTGAAATTGCCCTAGCAGGGTTTAAAGGTCTGCAAGGCGCTCCTAAATTTCCCAAAGACACTGCTCAATTAAAGAAAGACCTAGAAATTCGGGGTTTGACAATTTCTGAACCCTGGGTTGGGACTTTCTTCACCATCGGAGCGAAAGAAGATAGCCAAAAAATCTTCGAGGATCAGATGGAATTCATGAAGAATTTTGACAGTAAAGCAATTGTCGTTGCCGAACTCGGAGGGGCAGTGCATCAACAGCCCATTGAACCTTTAAATAATCGTCCCAAATTTACTGATGAACAATGGCAACTGTTGATTGATGGACTCAATTCTTTGGGAGATCAGTCCTTTGAAAATGGTATGATTTTGTCTTACCATCCCCACGTCGGCACCGGAGTACAAGACCGCGCAGATATTGATCGTCTTATGGCAGGAACAAAAGATCACCATGTCAACTTACTGCTAGATACTGGTCATCTTTATTATTCAGGTGTTACCCAAGATGGAATTTTGGATCTGATCAACACCTATGGTAGCCGCATTAAGCACGTTCACCTCAAAAATATTCGTGAAAATATCTTGGACAAAGCAAAAGAAAACCAACTCAGCTTTTTAAGTGCAATTCGTTCGGGAGTTTTTACAGTTCCTGGGGATAAAAATGGCATCATTGACTTTAAGCCCATTTTAAATAAACTAGCCGAAGTTAAGTATCAAGGATGGTTAATGGTCGAGGGAGAACAAGATCCTGGCAATAAAAAAATTAAGCCTTTACGCGAACCTTTACAATATGCCCTTTTGGCTAGAGGTTATCTGCATAAAGTGACTGGGTTGTAATTTTTTATTCGCTAAAAGCCGAAAATTTTATCTAACCTGGTGCTTTTTTTGTGGGTTGGGTTGAGGTATGTAACAAATGTGTCTAGTTCTACTGTTTCTTCATCCAACCCACAAAATACTAAAACTATTTCTTGACAAATCCACCAAAATTTTGAGGAATTTAGATATGTATTCTGACGACAAAGAGGAAATCAAACAAGTGTTTGAAAAAACCTATGCCGAGAATATGAGAACTGGAAATATGCAAGGTTATGGCGATATGTATACCAAAGACGCGCTTTGGATGCCACCAGATGCAATTGATCGCCATGGTAAAGATGATATCCTAAAAGCATTTGCCGAGAGCATTGCTAGTCAAAAGGTTGATCCAGTTTTTACTGCGGAAGAAATTGTAGTAATGGGTGATTTTGGTTATGTGATTGGTAATTCTAAGGCAACTGTTACCCCCCATAATAGTAGTGAACAAAAAAAGGTAACATTTCAGGCTTTATGGTTAATGAAAAAAGACGCAGGGATTTGGAAAATTGACCGTCAAATCTGGAACAAGAAACCCCAACCCTAATAATCTTTATGGAGTTTTGTAGAGTTACAGCACTTTCCAATGCAGGTACACAAAAATATGAAACAGTGCCTTAAAAAAGGGATGTGCTATATCAGGGAAAATAATTCAAATTCACTTGTAACTTTTTGGGAATACAATAATGAACAACCCGTCATCTTTAGCTAATATTTACCTGAGTTTTTTCATGTTTACTACAGATGTAAAACCCGATAATTTAGAATATCGGAAAACTGTGGTAAAACATATCAAAGAACTGATAAAATTTGGTTATACTGGGTTTGAATTTCCCATTGCTTTAACCAGTCCTCAAAGTTATGCTCAAGATTTGCAGAATTATCAAAATTTACGGCAGTATCTTGATAACGAGGGTTTAGCAGATGTTAAAATATCCACCAATGTCGGAGCAACTAGAACTTTTGATCCCAGTTCTGCTTATCCAGAACAACAACAACAAGCCCTAGAATATTTGAAATCCAGAGTTGATATTACGGCCGCTTTGGGGGGTGAAATTATGATGGGACCGATTGTCATTCCCTATGGTGGTTTTCCCACCACAGACTTTAATGATCCCATTTGGAGTGATCAACTACAGGATCATTTAGCTGTACGTTATCAAAATGCTCAACCCATTCTCAATGAATTGGGTAAATACGCTCAAGGAAAAAATGTCAAATTAGCCATTGAACCTATTACTCATTGGGAAACTCCTGGACAGAATAAATTATCTCAATTAATTGACTTTCTTAAAGGTGTAGAAAGTAAACAAGTTGGGGTTGTTATTGATAGCGCCCATGAGATATTAGATGGAGATGGACCAGAAAAATTCTCAGAACAAGTTGCCGATTTAGCCAAACAAAACCGCCTACATTATATTCAAGTTTCACCTCCTGATCGTGGCGCACTCCATACTAGTTGGCTACCCTGGCAGTCTTTTCTCAAACCAGTTTTAGAAGTTTACACAGGACCAATTGCTGTGGAAATTTTTAATGCTATTCCGCCATTTATTAACTCTCTGCGCTTGTCTCGACGTAAATTTTGGATACCAGGAGAAGATCAACCCCATCCTTTTTATCCTAGTGCTTACGATACTGCAAAACAAGCTATCGAAGCTACCAAAAAGGAAATTAAAAAAGCTGTTAAGGGTAGCTGAATTTTTTGAAAGACTATTTGCTGTGACGATAAATTATGACCGAGAGACTTCATTATGAAGATAGTTAATGCATTACCCAAAAACATCAAAATTGTCTCAGTTTTTTTGGTATTTTTCCTATCCCTATCTTTAACATTTTTAGGCTGGGATTTAGCGATCGCCACTCCAATGGTAGGACCGAAAGAAACCATGGGAGCATGGACAACCATACCCATGCCAGAGCCACAAGATCGGATGCAGTCTGTTCATACTATTGTGCTACCAAATGGCAAAATTTTAATGATCAATGGTAGTAGTTTTCGTAGTACCCTGATTGAAGAAAATGGCAAATTTAAGTTTAAAGAAGGTGTAGATCCTAAAAACTACAATGCCATCAATAATACAGGCTTGCTAGACCCAGTAACAAGAAAATTTGAACGTATTGCTTCACCTCCAGCTTTACAAAATGGCACAACAAATGATCTGTTTTGTCTAGGTCATGTTCAGTTAGCTGATGGTAATGTGCTATTTATTGGCGGAACAGGACGTTATTACCCAGGTGGAGCTTTTACTGGCACTAAGCAGATTAACCTGTATAAATGGCAGACAGGAGAATGGGAAGCTATTGGGGAGACAAAAGATGGACGTTGGTATCCAAGTTTAATTCCCCTAGCTAGTGGGAAAGTAGTGATTTTTTCAGGTTTGAAATGGGATAAACCAAACCAAATTAACCCTAGCATTGAAATTTATGATCCCACAACCAAGAAACTTCAATACTTTGACCCCAGACTAATTGAAAACAGTCCCTTCAATACTAAGGTAGAAGGTGAGGATGTTTACGATAGCATTGACCTTTATCCCCGCGTTTTTCCCCTAAAAGATGGTAGATTACTGATTACTGGAGACGAAGCTGGTATTGCTGGAGTTTCAGTTCCCCATTTCAGTAAAAAAAGCTATTTGATGAGTATTCACGAGGCAAATGATGGTAATATCTCTATTAGTTTTGAAGTCGGTCCAGATCGCTTAGAAACTAACAAAGCCTACGGAACTGCTATACAAGTCCCAAATTCGGAAGATGTCATTTTATTAGGTGGCATTATCGGTACTAACAATATTGGTTTTGGACGGGGTGGTAATACATCAGCATTTCCCAAGGAGGTCAGGATAGCCAGCAGTTTACAACATTGGATTGCACCAGAAAAAAGTGGTAATAAAATTGGTAAATGGGAAATATTTGACCATTTCCTCGATAAGCCAAGAGCTAACCTTGAAGCTGTTATTTTACCTACCAAAGAAATTTTGGTGATTAATGGGGGACAATATCCTGAATATAAGCCAGTTTATGAGCCTTTACTCATGACCCCTAATGATAATGCCACCGCAGGGTATACAACTAAGTCCTTAAAACCTGGTAAATTTCCCAGACTCTACCATAACGGTGCTGTTTTACTACCAGATGCTCGTGTATTAGTTGTGGGAGGAAATGCCAACCGGGCAGCAGTCACAAAAGATGGTAAAGTCCGTGTGGATGTTCTCGGTGATCCTCAAACATTTTTTACTTTTGCCAAGCTGCACAATAAACCATGTCAACCTCAAAAATCATGTAAACCTGAAACTGAAGAATTTGATATTGACACGTTTTACGAAAATCCGCAATATTACTACGCTGAGGGAGATCCTGAACCCTTTGTGCCGGCGGAAATTTGGCAAGGAGAAATTTTCAGTCCTCCCTATCTCTTTAAATCAGGTGAGCGTCCTCAAATCAATCAAGCTCCTGAAATTCTTGAATATGGAAAACCAGGGACAATTAGGGTAACAAATGGCACTACAAACCCATCGCTGGTACTCGTCAAGTTGGGGGCTGTTACCCATTCTTTTGATTATGGACAACGGTTAGCAGAGTTGCCCATTACAGTCTCGGATGATAGTTCATTAGTGGAATTTACAGCACCTGACAACGCGAATCTCTATCCTCCTGGATACTACATGATGTTTTATCTCAATGACGTAGGCAAACCTGCCAAAGCCAAAATTGTCAAACTTCAAGCTGGATAAAAAACAGTCATTAAAAAGGTGGAAATTTGTGGCACTAACAGAAGAAGACTTAAAAAATGTTCCAGAAACTGGAATTGATCCAGAAGATGTCGAAAGCAAGTATCAAGGACTTTTGACGGACTTACAAGGAAACATTTTAAAAGGACATGGACGAGACTACAGCGTGCATCTGTTTTTAGAATGGAAATCAGACAAAGTTACTGAAGCTAAGAAATGGATACAAACCTTTACTAAAACTTATGTAACATCAGCCAAAAAGCAAGCAGAGGAGGCTTTACGCTACCGACAAGAAGGCATTGCAGGTAACGTCTTTGGTAACTTTTTACTAACTCGTCGTGGTTATGAAGCGTTAGGATTTAAGCCTTTCCAAATACCAAAAGATCAACCCTTTACTATGGGGATGAAAAACGAGCAAATCAGACAAGATTTTTTAAAAGATCCAGAGGTTAAAGACTGGGAGGCAGGATTTCAAAAAGATATCCATGCCTTACTGTTGATTGCTGATGATAACTTGATTAATTTGTTGCAAACTGTCAATAAAATTTGTCAAAGTCTCCGTCAAGTTGCGGTAATTCTGCACCGAGAAGATGGCTTTATTCTCAGAAATAAAGCAGGACAAATAATTGAACATTTTGGGTTTGTGGATGGGGTTAGTCAGCCTTTATTTATCAAACGAGATATTGTCAGAGCGCGAACCAATGATTGTAATTTCAGTCAATGGGATCCTAGAGCTTCTTTAGATATTATTCTCGTTAAAGATTATAATGGGAAAACTGAGGATAGTTACGGTAGCTATTTAGTTTACCGAAAACTCGAACAGAATGTTAAAGCATTTCATGAGGATAAACAGGAACTTGCGAAAACTTTAAACATCAAAAATGATTTGGCAGGGGCTTTAGTTATGGGTCGTTTTGCAGACGGAACTCCCGTGACTAAATCAGATATTCCTACCTATGCTGTGACTCCCACTAATAACTTTAATTATGATGAGGATATAGCAGCGACAAAATGTCCGTTTCATGCCCATATTCGCAAAACAAACCCCCGTGGTGATACGGGACGGGTTGAATCTGCTCCTGACTTTGATGAAGCTTTACGCATAGAAAGAGATCATCGCATTGCCCGTCGTGCAGTGAGTTATGGGGAACATGATCCCACCGCACAACCGACTGAGGGTTCAGGACTATTGTTTCTTTGTTTCCAAGCAGATATTGAAAACCAATTCAATTTTATGCAGTCGAGATGGGCAAATCCTGATCGTTTTGTTGATGTTGGGGTAGGACTTGATCCGATAATTGGTCAGCCAGGAAGACCAAAAGGTGATCCAAAAAATGTTGTCTCAAAATGGCCAACAAAATGGGGTGAAAGCGAAACTAAGGGGTATCATTTTCAGCTATGGGTGAAAATGAAAGGTGGAGAATATTTCTTCGCTCCTAGTATTAGTTTCCTGATAAATTTAGCTTAGAGATTTCTCTAGCTAATGGGAATATTGTTGTCAAAAGTTCATTTATTAAATCTGAGAAAAAACCATGATCAAGATTGAAGATACCGCCGAAAGAAAAAGACTAGTTGCAGATAGCAGCGGGGGGGGACGCTGGAAAAAATGGGGACCTTATTTGAGCGATCGCCAATGGGGAACAGTGCGCGAAGATTATAGTCCTGATGGTAGTGCTTGGGATTATTTTTCCCATGATGAATCTCGTTCCCGTGCCTATCGTTGGGGAGAGGATGGGATTATGGGGATTTCTGATAATCATCAACGTCTTTGTTTTGCGATCGCTCTGTGGAATGGCAAAGATGCTATCCTCAAAGAAAGGTTATTTGGGTTAACTAATACTGAGGGAAATCACGGGGAAGATGTCAAAGAATATTACTTTTATTTGGATAGCACCCCCACCCACTCTTACATGAAAGGGCTGTACAAATATCCTCATAATGCCTTTCCCTATCAACAATTAATCGAGGAAAATGGTCGCCGCAAACACCAAAATTCTCCCACACCTGAATCTGAGGCGATACCTGAATTTGAGTTGATAGATACAGGGATATTTGACGAGAACCGCTATTTTGATGTTTTCGTGGAATATGCCAAAAATTCTCCTGAAGATATCTTAATTCAAATCACCGTTGTTAATCATGGTCCAGACGCTCAGGAATTACATCTAGCACCAACTCTTTGGTTTCGTAACACTTGGTCTTGGGGAGACACAAAGGAAGGTAAACCCTCCCTGGAAAGCGTTAACAGCAGTGGAAATTTTAAGGTAGTTAAAGCCCAATATAAAGCTCAATCTACCGACCTCAAATCAGTGCAACTGGTCGAGAAATGGCTTTATTGCGAAACTCCCGATGCCATGCTGTATACGGAAAACGAAACCAATAAGGAAAGGTTTAACTGGGGAAAGAATGATTCTTCTTACGTCAAAGATGGCATTCATAATTACATTGTTAATCGTCAAACTGGTGCAGTCAATCATCAAAAAGGCACTAAAGTTTCACCCCATTATCGCTTAAATCTTGCCCCTGGGGAAACCAAAGTCGTGCGACTCCGTCTCAGTGATATTGACGATTTAACCACACCATTTGGCAGTGAATTTGGTTCAGTATTTGAACAACGCAAAAGTGAAGCGGATCAATTCTATCAAGCAATTACTCCCTACGAAGAATTACCAGCGGAAATGCGTAATGTCCAACGACAAGCCTTTGCCGGGCTGCTATGGACTAAGCAATATTACCACTATGTGGTGCAAGACTGGATTAAGGGCGACCCCGGTGCACCCCCACCAGACGGTCGCAAAAACTCCCTCAGAAACAGTGAGTGGACTCATTTATTTAATGAAGATATCATCTCCATGCCGGATAAATGGGAATATCCTTGGTTTGCTGCTTGGGATTTAGCATTTCACACCATCCCTCTAGCCTTAATTGACCCAGAATTTGCTAAAAAGCAATTATATCTGTTCACCAGAGAATGGTATATGCACCCCAATGGTCAAATACCAGCTTATGAGTGGAACTTTGGCGATGTAAATCCTCCAGTTCATGCCTGGGCGGCTTGGCGGGTTTATAAAATAGAAGAGAAAATGTATGGCAAGGGAGATAAAGTATTTCTCGAACAACTATTTCAGAAAATGTCTCTCTACTTTACTTGGTGGGTTAACCGCAAGGATGTAGATGGTAATAATCTGTTTGGCGGCGGTTTCCTGGGGCTAGATAATATTGGTGTTTTTGACCGCAGTAATTTGAACATTGCCGATGCTAGTATTGAGCAAGCAGATGGTACTAGTTGGATGGCAATGTTTTGTCTGAACTTGTTGAAAATGGCAACGGAGTTAGCCAAAATCTGTAAGGATTCAAAAATTTATGACGACATGGCCAGCAAATACTTCCAGCACTTTTTGCTGATTGCTGAGGCTATGAACAAACTGGGAGGAGATAAAGTCAATCTTTGGGATGATAAGGATAACTTTTTCTATGACATTCTCAAAGTTCCTGCTTATTCGACCGATAGAGGTTTTGGTTCTTTTTCTTGCCCGATGAAAGTCCGTTCTATGGTAGGACTTATTCCTCTATTTGCGGTGGAAATAATTGATCAGGAGACACTAGAAAACTATTTGTCTTCTGACTTCAAGAAAAGGGCTGATTGGTTTCTCGAAAATCGTCCAGATTTAACCGAGAACATTTACATAGACAAAACATCTAGTAATTTAATGAAAGGGGGATTAGCATTATCTTTAGTTACTCCTGAAAGGTTGAAATTAATTCTCAAACGAATGCTCGATGAAGCTGAATTTTTAGGAAAATATGGCATTCGAGGTTTATCTAAACATCATAAATCTCCTTATGAATTGCCTTTTGTCATCAGAATGAGAGATGGTAGTTACCAAAAACCTTGGGTACAATATGAACCCGCCGAATCAAAACTTGGTCTATTTGGTGGTAATTCTAATTGGCGTGGACCGATTTGGATGCCTGTGAATTTCTTAATTGTTGAATCACTCCAAAAATTCCATTATTATTTAGGAGATGATTTTAAAGTAGAATATCCCTCTGGTCCGTCTGGTTCAAAAAAAATGATGAATCTCTGGGAAGTGTCTACAGAAATTTCTCAAAGATTGATCAACATTTTCTTACCAGAATCAGAAGGTAGCAGTGCGCGGCCTGTTTACGGAGGAGCTAAAAAGTTTCAAGAAGACCCCAATTGGAATCAATACATTCTCTTCTATGAATATTTTCATGGAGATAATGGTGCGGGAATTGGGTCTAGTCATCAAACAGGTTGGACTGGAATAGTAGCAAAACTAATTCAACAACATGGAGCTTATACTGCTCAAGGAAAAAATCCCCAGTAGGATATACAGGGGTTTCCGCTCTTATGAGGTACATATTAAGCCCCCTCTCGAAGAGCGGGGAGGGGGTTGGGGGTGGGGTGACTTTGTACCTCATAACATCGGTAAGTGCTGTAAGATGACGACTTCAGCTTTGACTGATAGCGAATAGATAGAGTTTACTCAAAAATGGGGTGGAGGTTTTCACACTTCTGCCCTTACTTAATGGTTAGAGTTTTTATTTTCAAAACGCTATGGTAACACTCACGAAGGCTTTAGCCCTGACTACAGACAGAGGACAAAATTTAATTTTTCCAGTAATTCTTGATTGCTATAGGGTTTTAATAAAACCGCTGCAACTTGAGCTTCATTATCTGCTTCTATATTACGTCCACTACAAGCAATTATTTGGACTTGGGGATTAATTTTTTTTAATTTGCTAATGGCGGTATTTCCATCCATTTCTGGCATCATTATATCCATTAATACTACTTTTATTTTGTCCTGATTTTGGCTATAAATATCAATAGCTTCTTGACCATTTTTAGCAGTGATAATTTGATAATTGTAGTTTTCTAAAATGGTTTTTGTAACTTCAATAATTTGGGCTTCATCATCTACCAATAAAATCAACTCTCCCCGTCCTTGATACATTTGATTATCATCGGATTTTAAAAGTGAAATTTCCTGGTTGATTGATGGTAAAAATACCTGAAATTTGCTACCTTTTCCAACTCTACTATCAACATTAATAAACCCCTTGTGACTTTTAATAATTCCTTGCACCGTTGATAGTCCTAATCCTGTTCCTTTACCAAAGTCTTTAGTAGTAAAAAATGGCTCAAATATTTTTGCTACTATTTCTGGTGACATTCCTATACCTGTATCCCTCACAGTAATGACAATATAATTTCCAAATTTAGCATGAGAATTTACTTGTCGAATCTCCTCATCAATATATAAATTTTCAGCAGAAATAGAGAGATGTCCACCATTAGGCATAGCATCCGCAGCATTAACTACTAGGTTCATTATTACTTGATGCAATTGGGTTTTATCGCCATAAACTGCATATAATTTAGGAGAAAGATGGGTTGAGAATTTGATAGATTTGGAAACAGTTTGTTTGGCAAACTGTATGGTATCTTTAATTAAATCATTAACTTGTAAAATCGTATATTTACCTTCAAATCCTCTAGCGAAAGATAACAGTTGTTTGACTAAAGCCGCTCCTTGTTTGGCATTATTTTCAATAATTGTCAACAGTTGTAAAACACGATTATTTTCTTGAGAAAATCTAGTTTTAAGTAATTGAGCAGAGCCTAAAATCGGAGTTAAGATATTATTAATATCGTGGGCAATACCACCAGCTAGAACACCTATACTTTCCAATCTCTGAGCGCGGAAATACTGCTCTTGTAGTCGTTTCTTTTCTGTAATATCAGTATCCACAGTGAGAATAGATTTAGGTTGGCCATCAGTATCTAACATTAATGTCCAGCGACTTTGAACAATAATTTCCTCCCCTGATTTGGTTTTTTTGTATAATTCACCCTCCCAACTTCCAGAGTTAAATACAGTTTTCAGGGCTGCTATCTCTTGTTGATTATCATGAGAATTATAGAAAATATCCTGGGTATTTCTCACTAAAACTTCCTGACTTTGCCAACCATACATTCTTTCCGCTCCCTGATTCCAAAAAATGATTTGAGATTTTAAGTCTCGCACCAAAATTGCATCAGTAGCAATATCTAAAAGGGCAGCTTGTTCAGATATTTTCCGTTCTGTTTCCTTGCGGTCGGTAATGTCTCTAATTGTGCCAATCATTCTTAAAGGCTGACCATTTTCATCATAGTGAAGTTTAGCTCTAGTACCCAACCACCGGAGATTACTATCACTAGATATCAACCGATATTCACAGAACAAATCAACTCTTTTTTCAAAAGTCTCATGCACACAACGACGAAAATACTCACGATCTTCACTATATATTAAATTGAGAAATTCTTCATCTATAGGAGACAAAGCATGACCAAATATACCACATATTAAACCCATATTTGCAGACCAAAAAACCTGATTTTTTTGGATATGCCAATCCCATATTGCTGTATTACCCGCCGCCATTGCTAAACTCAGTCGTTCTTCACTTTCTTGCAATGATTGTTGAATATTTTCCCGTTCAATAATTTCCTCTTGTAACCGCTCATTAGCAGTTATTAATTCTGCTGTACGTTCGGCCACTTTGATTTCTAAAAGGTCACTATTTTGACGTAGAGCCACCTCTAATTTTTCTCGTTCATGAAGTGCAGCGTGCTGTTCACTAACATCAGATATTGACCAGAGAAAACGAGTGTTTTTACCTTGATGGTCATGCAGAGGATTAACTCTGACTTTACTAGGAAAGGGTGAACCTTCACGAGGCTGTAAATACATTTCCCATTCCTGTACATAACACAACTATCATAACTAATAGTTAAAGGAGAATAATCAATGATTTGACTTAAATTAGGTAAGTTAATAAATTGCTGGTTAAAGTCGTTATTTAATGGATCCATTGGTTTAATATTATGGGTAGATGATGCTGGAAGTAATTTCATGATTGTTAAAACCCTAAAAATTAGTAGCTATCAAACTGACAAATATGAATACTTTAGTTTTGGGAATGTGAAAATTTGTTTGTATCAAAATATTCAGTTAAATCTGACACCATCGCAATTAGTGCTAGAGATTGTATGCTGAAAATTTTATATGTGACTGATCATAACACAGGTTGTGCCTACAGAGATGATATTTTTCATAAATTCATAGTTAGTCGCGGCCATAATTCTGAAGCAACACTTATTGACCGTGTTAGCAAATATTTAGTATTTTGTAGTAGCAGACCATGACCATGAAGAAATAATCCCCAAGGGAGATGTCTAATTATTGAGTTTTATTCTAGGCAATAATAACAGCATTTAAAATAAAACCGTTATTACTTATTCCCCTTTTTCTGCTTTGGCAATTTCTAGCATTGTTTTGATTACAGAATCAGGATTTAGACTAATAGAATCTATACCTTGTGCAACGAGGAAACGAGCAAATTCTGGATAATCACTAGGTGCTTGTCCACAAATACCGATTTTGCGGCCATTTTTTTTAACAGTAGTTATAGCTTTAGTAATTATTCGTTTTACAGCTTCATTGCGTTCATCAAATAAATGTGCAACTAATTCAGAATCTCGATCTAATCCTAATGTTAATTGGGTTAAGTCATTAGAACCAATGGAGAAACCATCAAATACTTGGCTAAATTCATCAGCTAATAGAACGTTACTGGGTAATTCGCACATGACGTAAACTTCTAGGGCATTTTCACCTTTAACTAAGCCATTTTTGGCCATTTCTGCTAATACCTGTTTTCCTTCTTCGGGAGTACGACAAAAGGGAACCATCAAAATCATATTGGTTAAACCCATTTCATTTCTTACCCGTTTCATGGCTTGACATTCTAATGCAAAACCTTCACGATAACGAGGATCATAATAACGAGAAGCACCACGCCAACCAATCATCGGATTTTCTTCTTTGGGTTCAAATTGTCTACCTCCTAAAAGATTAGCATATTCATTACTTTTGAAATCAGACAATCTCACAATTACAGGTTTAGGATAAAATGCCGCTGCAATTGTGCCGATACCTTGGGCTAATTTAGTAATAAAAAATTCGGCTTTGTTTTCATATTGTGCCGTTAATTCGCTAATTTTATATTTGGCAAGTTCGTCTTCTAATTTGTCAAAATGTAATAATGCTAAAGGGTGGGCTTTAATATGGTTAGCAATAATAAATTCCATTCTCGCTAAACCAACACCATCATTAGGAATTGCTGTCAAACCCAAAGCCTCTTCAGGATTACCCACATTCATCATAATTTTAGTGCGGGTTCGGGGTAAATTATCTAAAGTTAATTCTTGAATTTCAAACTTTAATAAACCTGAGTAAACCTGACCCGTTTCCCCTTCGGCACAACTAACAGTAATTTCTTGTCCAGTTTCTAAAATTGTAGTTCCATTTCCGCAACCAACGATAGCAGGAATGCCCATTTCTCTAGCAATAATTGCTGCATGACAGGTTCTGCCTCCAGAGTTAGTGACAATAGCACTGGCCTTTTTCATAATTGGTTCCCAGTCCGGATCTGTGCGATTGGTAACTAGCACTTCTCCAGGTTGGAAAAGGTTAATTTGATGGGCATCAAGTATAATTCTAGCTTTACCTTGACCGATCATTTCGCCCACGCTACGACCTGTTAATAAAACTTGACTTTTTTCTTGGAGTTGATAAGTTTTGAGAACGGTTTTTGATTTTTGAGATTGAACTGTTTCTGGTCTAGCTTGGACGATAAATAATTCACCAGTTACCCCATCTTTTGCCCATTCAATATCCATTGGTGTGGTTATTCCTCGAATTTGGGAATAATGATTTTCAATAATACAAGCCCAGTCAGCTAATTGTAATATTTCTTGATCATTGAGGGCAAATTGATGACGTTCAATTTCAGGAACACGAACATTTTTAGTTAATTTTGATCCACCTAGATCATAAATCATTTTAATTTCTTTTGTTCCCAAACGCTTTTGGAGGATGGGCTTATATCCTTGTTTTAAAGTGGGTTTAAATACTAAATATTCATCGGGATTAACAGCGCCTTGAACAATAGTTTCACCCAAACCATAAGCAGCAGTAATTAAAGCTGCATCTTGGAAACCTGTTTCCGTATCAATAGAGAACATTACTCCAGAAGATGCTAAATCAGAACGTACCATTTTTTGGACACCGACAGATAAAGCCACTTCAAAATGATCAAAACCTTTAATTTGTCGGTAGGAAATCGCCCTATCTGTAAAAATAGAAGCAAAACATTTATGACAAGATTCTAATACTCCTTGCAGTCCATGAACATTTAGGTAAGTTTCTTGTTGTCCCGCAAAACTCGCATCTGGTAAGTCTTCGGCTGTGGCACTAGAACGCACAGCTACATCAGTATTAATACCATATTCTGCACATAAACTTTGATAGGAATTTGCGATCGCTTCTTGTAATTTTAGTGGAAATGGAGTTTCTAACATTAATGATCTGGCTTTTTTTCCACATTCCCGCAGATTATCCATATCTTCGACATCTAAATCTGCAAAAATCTTTCTTAATTTTACCTCTAAACCAGCCGCAGTTATAAAATACCTATAAGCGCCAGCAGTAGTCGCAAAACCATGAGGAACTTTCACCCCTTTGGAATTTAATTGTTGAATCATTTCCCCCAAAGAGGCGTTTTTACCACCTACCAAGGGGATATCTGCAATTCCCACGGAATCAAGGGGTAATACTAAGCTATTCTCTTGATTGCGTTTAATTTCTAGCATTTTTGATATTCCTTCAATAGCTAATATTTTAATTCAAAACCGAATTTAAATCTATCTTCTAGGATGTTGCTCATATACCTCCATTCTAGACCATAATTCGACTTGAGAATAATATGGCGAAATAATACTTAATATATATAGGGTTTACTGAATAAAACTGAATAAAATTTATTTTTACAAAGTGACATAAGTATAAATTCATCCTACTCTGTGATCTCTGCGGCTCTGGGTGAGACAAATTCATACTTTTATTTAATTTATTTAATTTATTTATCACCAAATCTCACTTAAATCTAACACAAATCCCGGCAAAATATCCTCACCAGTTAATGTTTGGGGATTATCTAATTCTGCAACTCCACAATTAGGCCGATAAATAAATACTTTACGTTGTTTTCTATCA